>CAMVBP010000021.1 GCA_947165795.1 uncultured Treponema sp. | reverse complement strand
CCTGAATTATCAAATGGATTTACTAACATTCCATTATTAAACCATTTGCCTTTAAAGTAGTACTTTTACAGTTTCATTTATTCGCAAAACCCCATTACATTGCTTACATATTTTAAGGCTTCATCCACATTTTCCTGCAAAAGATAAGGAGTATTTATAATAAACATTCCGCTTCCAAAAAGCCTTGGTTTATTTTCGCTTCCTTCAGGATAAGCAATCAACTTTATATTTGACAGTTCAACATTCTGATTTTGTGCTTTGCAAAAGTGTGTGATTTTTTCAAGCATCTGTTCGCATTCACTTTTTCGGTGAACCAAAAGCGGATACCATAGCATTATAATTCCTGAATTCCATTTTTTATAAAGCTTACAGATTGTTTCTGCGGCGTCAATGTAATCTGCAGTTTCTTCATAACTTGGATCAATTAAAACTCCGCCCCTTACAGTTTTTGGCGGCGTAAGCGCCTGAATCATTTCCCAGCCATTTCTTTTATGAATATTAACTTTAGGTCCTTTGCCAGATTTTTCAGAAAAATTAACAACGCGGGAGTTCATGTTTTTTTTGAGGTTTTCAATTTCCTGAGGATGAAGTTCTGATAAAACAAGAACATCATTTTTTCTTATAAGATTTTTTTCAATTTCAGGAGAACCAGGATACAAATTATTTTCTACATAACTATTAACAAAGCAAAGATAATCATTTAATGCTTGAGGTAAATTCTTAAAATTATTTTTGCATAACAAAAATAATTTTTTAATTCCCTCCTCTGCTTCGCCTGTTTTTAAAAGGCGTTCATCATTCAAATCATACAAACCGCTGCCTGCGTGAGTGTCAAAAAAGGTATAAGGCTTTTCTTTTTTATTTAAATGATTCAAAGTATATATAAGCACAATATGTTTAAGAATATCTGCATGATTACCTGAATGAAATGCGTGTTGATAAGAAAGCATATTTTCCTCAAAAAAAAACTTTCCTACACACAAGCATAGGAAAGTTTTTTATTCTGAGCACTTTTTGGCGAAGCAAAAAATGCATAAATCAAACAATAACGTTTTCGACTGTTTGATTAAAATTAGTCTTTTGCTCTTTCCAGGAAGCTTCCGTCACGTGTATCAATTACAATCTTGTCATCTGTGTTGATGAACAATGGAACACGTACTTCAATTCCTGTATCAAGTGTAGCAGGCTTCAAAGATTTTCCAGAAGTATCACCTTTAACACCTGGTTCACAGTAAGTTACAGTTCTTGTTACACGAACAGGAAGATCAATACCTACTGGTTTTCCTTCGTAGAAAGTCAAGTTTACTTCAAGGTCATCATCCGGAGTAATGTATCCTGCATAGTCTCCAAGATCTTCTTTAGCAAGCTCGAACTGCTCATAAGTATCCTGATCCATAAATACAAAAGTGTCTCCATCTATATAAGACAATTTTGTTACATGAGCTTCCAAATCAACTTCATCAAATTTTTCACCGGCATCAATTCCTAAATCCATTGTAGAATTTGTAACAAGATTCTTTACGCGGAAACTAGTAACCATTCCAGCTCGTCCAGAACGCTGACCAAGCATCTTCTGAACAATAAGTGCATTTCCTTCATACAAGAAAGCTGTTCCAACTTTCAACTGAGATGTCATTAACATAATCCCTTACCTCTAAACACTAAATTATTTATTTATTATATATTTTTTTTCAATAAATGTCATCAAGTTATGACAAAGGTCTCCATTTTTTCTTAAAGAGAGCGCAAACGTCTTAAAACCTTCAGAAAGCGGCACAAGATTTTCTACAAAGGCCTTGCAATGCTTAAAAATATTTTCGCCGTTATCTTCATTTTGATTATATGAATTAAAATCAAGCCATAGAGCATTTATAATTTCAAAATGATTTTTATCAAAAAAAGGCTTCATAACTTCAAGCAAAGCATTCATTTTTACAAGATGATAATTTTCGCTTTGCGGATAAGCCTGCCATACAAACGGAATTCCGCTTAAACATGCCCGCGATAAAGATTCTTCGCCGCGAATAAAAAGTGCAGAACAGGTTTTCATCATATCGTCCCACTCATTCTGATTCATAAAAGGCAGTTCGTCACATAAAACTTTATTTTCACTTTTAGAATAAGCTTCCATAAAGGATTTTTTTCCGGCGCCCTGCGCAATTATGATTTTCTTTCCACAGGAACCTATTGCTTTAATAACCGGCACAAAATCAAAACTGTAGGTAAAAATCAAGATATTTCCATTTTCATTATAGTGCGGGACTTCTTCCCAATTTTTTCCGATTATAAGGCCGCCTGTTTTTTCAGTAAACCCCGGCATAAAATTTACTTTCTGAACTTTTGCACTTCTTGTTAAAGACTGAAGGCAGTGAAAATCTTCGGCGTAAGCTTCTGCAGTTAAATAATCAAGCATGATAATATTTACTGTACGTTCCAGCTTTTGAACGAACAAAATATCTTCAAGCCACTCAGGTCTTCCACACTGGAAACATTCTATAATTATACTTAATTTTGCGCCGTCATTTTCTGAAAAAACTTTTTTGCAAAAATCAGAAGCATTCCAGTCGTAAACATCAACGCCTTCTATACATTGGAAACTTTTTGAAGGGTCAACAAGTGAATTTATATTTTTAAAAGCGGCTAAATCAGAAACTATTAAATTTATATTATGATTTGGATAAAACAGCTTAAGATTTTTAGACAACCGGTAAGAAACTCCAATGTCGCCAAAGTTGTCTACGACCTTACATAAAACAGAGATTTCCATTAATTAACTTTGCTGTAAAGGCTGCTTATTTCATCGCGCCATGGCTTTTCTACGCCTTTATCTTCCCACTCAATAATTTTCTTGATTGTAAAATGTCTCTGGTCCCTAATATTTTCGTAATACAATACAGCAAATCTTCCCTGTCCGATATATGCAATCTTTTCATTTTCTCCGACAGTTTCGGTTTCTTTTACAGAATTTAATGCGCAGTCAAAATGAACTGGTTCACCTGTTTTTGAATCGGCCATTGCGCCTTCTATTTCTTCTATCGGCTTACCGCATTTTGGACAGATAATTTCTTTTTCCTTGATTTTTTGAATTCCAAGCTTTCTCTGCTGCTCGGCTTCTTCATTTCTATAATTAAAAGGATTGAACTGGAATTTTTTTTCTTCCGCTTCGGAATTATTCTGTTTTTGATTATTATTTGTATTAGCTTTTTTCTGATTATTCCAGTTATTTGAAAATTTTTTATTTCGTCTTCTATCCATTTTTTTATCCCGTGCCGTTCCGGCATATAATTGCTAAACTTGTATTAAATTATCGCAGAAAATACAGTTTTTAGCAATTCGAAAGGAATAAAAAAAAGAAACAAAATTTTATATGTCGCGAAGTTTTAGTTCTCCGGAATCTTCAATCAAATGATTGCTGATAACCTGTGCAATTCTCTGGATTGCATTATCAACATACTCCTGGCTCTGGATCTTTTGACGTATTTCCAAAAGCCTTGGAGGCAAATTTATTTCTGCAGTTTTATCAAGCACTAACGTTGTTTCCCCAATAGATTTTCCACCAGAAATCATAGCTTCTCCCATAAATCACTCACAGAATGCATTCTCTATATGGTAAATACTTTCAAAACCTGGAATATCTACCAAAATGACATCAAAACGAATGATTCTGTTATTATATTCTCGATGATTTAGAAGAAAACGTTTAGTAGTTTTTACAATTCTTTGACGTTTATTTTCATTTAATTCCTTTTGAATCATGTCTAAAGTGCCGTTTGGGAGGGTTTTTACTTCACAAATTACAAGTATTTTGTTTTCCGGGCTGTTTATTTCTGCAATTATATCTATTTCGCCTGATTTATCGTGCCAGTTCCGTTCAATTATTGAATATCCTTTATTTATTAAATATTTACAGGCTCGAGCCTCCCCTTTATCGCCCTTTTTTCTTGTATTCACGCCGTTTAATTCTCCAAAATAACCGAAAAAATCTCTGCCAGAATCTGCCAGGTTTCCGGAGGAACCATAGTTCCAACATCTGAAAGGCCAAGTAACTCCACAAGCTCCGTATTTTCCGTAATATAAACGTTATTCTTTTTTGCCGCATCTAAAATTGCGTTTGCTATTACGCCGGAACCTTTTGCCATAATAAGAGGGGCTTCTATACCGGGAGAATATTTTAATGCAACTGCTTTTTTTAACTTTTCAGCCAATTTTCACTTTCCTCCCGTACTAAACTTCGCTTTCAAAAGAAAAATACTGTGCTTCTTCCGTAAGATAGTTTTCTATTTCCGAGCTATCCACACATTCAATTTCTGCATTAAACTTTTTAAGCCGCTCAAATATTAATTTAATTTTATCTTCTATAGGGTTGGAATTTTCTGAATCTTCTGAACGGTCTGAATCAGGTGATTTTTGCCCTTCATCTGCCTGAACACAAAACTGAATTTTTTTGCAGGCGTTTTTTTCAAATAAAAGATTAAAATAGTATTTTACAGGTGCTTTTCTGCAGTCAAAATTCAATATTTTAAGCTGATTGTCTGTTGAATAAAAAAACTTTGCAATTCCTGCTGCTAATTTTTTTCCCCCGCTACTTTCTTCCTGATTTTTTATATTGCCCGGTTGAAGTTGAGAACCCTTAATCTGAACCAATTCAAACGGAACTATATACCAGCAGCCATGAACGGAATTTATTTTATTTAAGCTTTCTTTCGAACCGGAATTTTCATTCTGTGAATCTTCATCTGAATATTTTTCCAGAAAATCAAGCAGGGAAAGTATCTGCTCCTCTGATAATTCTATTTTTTTCTGAGCAAGAAGCAGAAGAAGTTTGCTTGCAGGAATTTCTTTTCCTTTGAACTTTAATGAAAGATTTTTTATTTTTAAAAGAAATTCCGGATCAAGTTTCATTTCCATTTGTTTTGAATAATTTATTATATTGGACATTAATTCATCAAACGGAAGATTTAATTTTTGCGCAAGAAGCTCGGCAGACATCGGGGCAGTTTTTGCCTTTATATTTAATAATTCCAAAGCAGAGTCGCCGATTATCTGATCTTTGGGAATAACATAAACTATGCCGTTTTTTATACTTACTGTTGCCGGAAAACTTTTTCCTGCAGCAAGATTTTTTGCTGAATGAATGTTTACTCTGGCACCTGCAACTGTTCCAACGTAAGAACCGTTTCCTTTATCTGCGATAATCCTTACATTTACACTGCTTCCTTCATGTAAAACTTTCTGAACGTTTTGAGTTGTAGACTGTGTTATTTTTTGTATTTGAGCCGGATTATACATTACATTAATAAGGTACAAAAAAAAACAGGGTTTTTTCAACCCTGTTTTTATAAAAATTCAAAAGTTTTTCAAATTACTTCTAAATTATTTTGATTCTGCGGCCTTTTCTGCAGCAGCTTCTGCTCTTTCTTCCTTAATTTTAGCTTCTGTAGCAGCAGCAGCTTCTTCTGCACGTGCGTTACGAGCAGCGATTTCAGCAGCAATCTTTCCACCAACCAAAGCCTTAACTTTAGCTCCCTTACCAACTTTATCGCGGAGGTAGTAAAGCTTAGAGCGGCGTACCTTACCAGGACGAACAACGTCTACCTTAACAATACGTGGACTGTTATATGGGAATACACGTTCTACACCAACACCGTAAGAAATTTTACGAACTGTAAATGTCTGGCGTGCACCTGCATTCTTTTTGCAGATTACAATACCTTCATAAACCTGAATACGTTCAGTTTTACCTTCAATAATTTTGAAGTAAACTTTTACAGTATCTCCAACATTAAAGCCCTGAGCACCAGGACGCTTCTGTGTTTCTTCGATAGTTTTAATCAAATCCATGATAATTCTCCTGCCAGTCACTAATCAGCAACAGGCTTCTTTTCTTTACTATCTGCCTTCTTTCTCTTTGACTTTTTCTGAGTTTTCAGCAGAACAGTATCATTAATTTCCTCAATCATCTTTTCGGCTTCGTCAGAAAGTTGACCTTTTATTCGGGCTGTGGCAATCAAATCCGGTCTGTTTGCCAAAGTCTTCATCAACCGCTTTTTAAGCCGCCACTTTCGGATTTCCTCATGATTTCCACTAAGTAAAACAGGTGGAACCTTCATACCCTTCCAGTTTTCCGGATGAGTATACTGTGGATACTCCAAAAGTCCATCGCAATAACTTTCTTCTTCCAAAGATTCATGTGAAATTACACCGTCAATCAATCTGTAAACAGTATCGATTACGACAGTTGCTGCTACTTCTCCGGAAGACATTACATAGTCTCCAATTGAAATTTCAGCATCCACATAGGAATCAATAATTCTTTGGTCTATACCTTCGTATCTACCGCAGATAAAAACAAGTTCATCCTTGCGACTTAAGTCCTGCGCCATTTTTTGATTAAGTGTTTTACCGCTCGGAGTAACATAAATAACAAACTTCTTTCGGGCATTTACACTTTCAAGCGCATTTCCAAGAGGCTCCGGCATCATAAGTTGCCCGGCTCCTCCTCCATACGTTCCGTCATCACAGCTGTGGTGTTTATCAGTAGCAAAATCCCTGATGTTCACCAGATCGTAAGCAATAATTCCCTTTTCAACAGCTTTGGCCATGATTGAGTTTTCAAAAAAAGCCTCAACAATCTTCGGGAATAAGGTCAGCACAGTAAATTTCATGGAATTACTCCAGAATCCAGAGGTGCATCAATTGCACAGTTTTGTTTTCTACATCTACCTTTCCAATAAATTCATTATTAAAAGGTACAAAAACTCTTCTATCACAATTCTCGGAGAGAGAAACTTCTAACAAGTAACCTGCTCCGCCTTCCATAACGTCTGTGATTGTTCCTACTATCTTAGGCGCAACCGACGTTGCCGGCACGTTTTTCTCTTCATAAACAAGAGAACAGTTTTTTAAGTCCTCAATATACCACTCGTTCTTTTTAAGAGCCTTGCAGTATTTTCTAGGAACCAGAATGCTCCATCTGCCATATTTTGCAACAGCTTCAGAAGAATCAATTCCTTTGAACTTAATGTAAGCAACATTGTTTCCTAAAGAAACCGACTCAACTTCTGTTTTAAAAGTTTTGTCTTCATATTGCAAAGTAACTTCTTTAAGATTAAGCAAATGCTCATACTCTCCAGAAGCACTCTCAACTTTACATTCACCAAGAAATCCATGCGAACTTCTGATAAATCCAACAACAAGTTGTGACGTATCCATTACAAATCCCAGATCTAGTTATCCAGAATATCAAGACTGTAACGTTTACCGTCTTTCACAGCCGAAGCACTTAAAACAGTTCTCATAGCTTTGGCAATTCTACCGTATTTTCCGATAACCTTACCAATATCGCCATCAGCAACCTTAAGTTGCAATACCATTCCGCGCTCACCTTCAGTTTCTGTTACATTTACAGCCGACGGATTATCTACCAAGGATTTAGCGATGTATTCAATCAATTCTTTTTCCATCTTCTGCTCCAAAAACCTTAGTTAGCTTTAGCTGCGCGCTGGCGGTTCATCAACTTCTTTACAATGTCAGTAGGCTGAGCTCCAACACCAATCCAGTACTTTACACGCTCCAAATCAATAGAAACCTGAGCATCTTCCTTAGCAATCGGCTGGAAAGTTCCGATTTCTTCGATACAAGCACCGTCTCTTGGCTCACGAGAGTCCTGAACGACTACACGGTAGCAAGGACGCTTTTTAGTACCAAATCTCTTAAGTCTGATTTTGACCATTACATCCTCCAAGCCCAAAGGGCTAATTTATCTCCAAGCATAATACTTAGAACATAGTGAACTGATATTATATAGAAAATAAATAAAACATTCAAGAAGTAAATTATTACTTGCAGAATTCCTGTAAAGCTTTTATCTGTTCTTTTACACGTTCAGGAGCAGGGCCGCCTATTGTTGTTCTTGCCTTTACGCAGAATTCCGGAGTTATATATGAATAAATATCTTCGTCAATTAAATCAGAAAGATTCTTGTATTCCTGAATTGAAAGCTCTGAAAGTTCACAGTTTTTATCAATTGCAAGACGAACTGCTCGAGCAGAAACTCCATGTGCTGTTCTGAATGGCATTCCTTTTTTTACAAGATAATCTGCAATATCTGTTGCATTTAAATAACCTTCATTGCAGGCAGCTTCCATGTTTTTTGAATTCCATTTTGCAGTAGCAACCATCTGAGTGAAAACCTTAATACAAGACAAAACTGTATCACAGGAATCAAACAACGGTTCTTTATCTTCCTGCATGTCACGGTCGTAAGCAAGCGGAAGAGCCTTCATCATTGTAAGAAGTGCAAAAAGATTTCCGTAAACTTTTCCGGTGCGTCCGCGAATAAGCTCAGCAAAATCCGGATTCTTTTTCTGCGGCATGATTGAACTTCCGGTTGACCATTTTTCGCTCAGTTCAATAAATGCGAATTCCGAAGTAGACCACAAAACAATTTCTTCGCAGGCACGACTCAAATGCATTGCAATAAGACTCAATGCTGATGCAGTTTCTATACAATAATCTCTGTCAGAAACGCTGTCCAAAGAATTCTGAGTTACTCCCGAAAATCCAAGAAGTTTTGCTTCATATTCTCTGTTTAAAGGTAATGAACTGCCAGCCAGAGCACATGAACCGATTGGTGAATAATCAATTCGTTTAAGACAATCTTCGAGTCTTCCACAATCACGAACGAACATCCATGCCCATGCGCAAACATGATGAGCAAGTGTTACAGGCTGAGCATGCTGCATGTGTGTAAAACCAGGAATTAAAGTATTTAAATTATTTTCTGCAATCTGAACAAGCGATGCAATAAGAGTTTTAATTGAATCTGTAAGCTGCGGAATAAAACGACGAAGATAAAGGCGTTCATCCAGGGCTATCTGGTCGTTGCGGCTTCTTCCAGTGTGAACTTTTTTTCCGGCCTCGCCTATTCTGTCTGTAAGTGTTGCTTCTATAAATGAATGGATATCTTCGGCAGAATAGTCAATTGAAAGCTTACCTTCTGTAAGATCTTTTTCTATACCTTCAAGACCGTTTACAATCTGCTTTCCTTCTTCCTTAGTTATAATGCCGCTTTCCATAAGCATTGTAGCATGAGCTATACTTCCTTTTATATCATCTAAAGCCATGCGCTCATCAACATAAATTGAAGTTTCAAATTCTACAGCCTGAGCGTCCGGGCCTTCTTCAAATCTTCCATGCCACAAAGCAGCATGGTTATCTTTAGTCATTGTTCCATGATTTTGCATATGCTAAGTATACAAAAAAAAATGCTGTCGGTAAATAACCGGCAGCATTTTCATTTTAGTGAATAAGTTTACTTATGGCCAAACTTATTTGTTTACAGCATCAAGACGGCTCTGAATTTCTGCCTTCTCTCTTTCGTAAACTTCCTGTGGAGTTCCCCAACCATGAGCAATCCAGTTAACCATATATTCCTGAGAGAAATCTGGAATAATTGAATCAAGGCGCTCTGGAGCATTAGCAATCATCAAAGCACAAGTTTCATCCAAAGCACGTTCATCGCGGAAGCCCTGGAGATAAGAAACTGTCTTCCATGCATCTGGACCATCATATCCAGGAACCTCATCTGTATAGAAATCTACAATCTTCATAATCTTAGAAGATGTTTCGTCGTTATAGATATTTGGAAGTACCCACATTGGAGAGTCTCCAACTGTGAAGTATTTTCCATCGCCCTTTGGTCCAAGTGGGAAGCATACCCATCCCCAGTCATCTTTCATAGAACTAAGAGTCTGACCTGGCTGAGCTAAATATTCCTGAGAAACCATAAATGCAACTTCGCCGTTTACAAAAGATGTAAGCCAGTAATCCCACTGAGCTTCTCCCTGTGGAAGCTGGTAATTAGCAAACATTTTGTACATCCAGTTCCATGCTTCCATAGAATTGTCATCACCAATTGTATCTGTAAATTTACCATCTATAAGCTTAACTTTTGCTCCACCATTTGAATATGCTGCTGCAGTACCAAAATGTGGATAGAAAGAAGCCATAGCATACTGATCAACTGCACCATCATTATCAGTATCTCTTGTAATTTTCTTACACATTTCTTCAAATGTTTCCCAAGTCCAGTTGCCTTCTTTCTGAAGATCATATGGATAATCTGCAGAATAACCATTTTCTTCAAGAATTCTCTTATTGAAGAATACACCTTCGCGAGGTTCTGTTTTACCTGTATTGAATGTATAGAATGAATTTCCATTGCGAAGACGGTCAATTACACCCTGATTCCATTTTTCTTTTGTCCAGTCTACAGTTTTAACCTTTGAAAGGTCATACCAGAAATTATTCTGAAGTCCAGAAATTGCAGAACGTCCGTCTACAATAAATACCATATTATCTTTTGAACCAGACATAACAAGATTTGCTACATCCTTTGGATGATCTTCCCATGTAGAAAGTGCTTTCTGAACAGCCTTAAAGTTGTATGTGTCCTGCAACCACTGTCTGAAAGCTTTTTGATCTTCTTCTGACTTAGAATTTGCCGGTGCATCTGGATTTGACCACCAGTCATAAAGTGTTACTTCCATTCCACCAAAATCGTAAACCTTTCCGGTAGAAGGATCAATTTCTGCCTTAATTCCTTTATATTCAGGAACGTTTTTGGCAGTCTTTTTTCCCTTATCCCCGCCACAAGAAACGAGCATAAGTGCTGTAGCTGCTGCCATTGCAGCGATTGCAATTTTTTTCATAAAATACTCCTCTTTTATTTAATGTGCTGTCTCCAGCTAATTGCTTGATTAAATTATAACACCCTTTATTTGAATTGTAAAAATTTTTTTTAAAAATTTGAGCTTTTTTAAACAAAAAAGCCGTAAATTTTACTTTTACGGCTTTATTATTTAGTTAAAGTTTACTTAAAAAAATAATTATTCCTTCATACCGGTACTTGTTAGACTTTCTACAAACATTCTCTGGCAGAAAAGATAAAGAATAATTAATGGAATTACGACAAGAAGTACCGCAGTTCCGTTAATTGCTCCAGATAAGGCCGGAGGAACAGACACATTTCCGCTTCCCTGTGAACGACTTAAATAAACTGCGAGCTTATCTGTTAAACTTCCAACTGCACGACCAAGAACCTGAATTTTACCTAAGAAAAGATTCGAATAAAAACTATCTGTCCATTGCCATACAAAAGAAAACAAAAAGCAGGAAGTTATAATAGGCTTAGCACCAGGAATCATAATTCTTACAAATGTAGAAAACGGTCCGCAGCCGTCTACATAGCAGGCCTCTTCCAGCTCATAAGGAAAGCCTAAGAAATATTGCCGGATCATAAATATGTACAGTCCGTTCTTTAGCCCCATACAGGTAAAACACATCATTATATAAGGCAGCATTGTTCCTTTTAAGTTTAAGGTCAGTCCAAAAAATTTAAAATACCTGAAGTGCAGATACAAAGAGGTTGAGATTGTCTGAGGCGGAATAACAATCAAAAGAATTACACAGAAAAACCAGAATCTTTTCAGCGGAAAATTAAAACGAGAAAAACCATAGCCTACAAAGGTACACATAGCAACTTCTATAACAGAGACTAAAAGAGAAACCCATATTGTATTCAATAAAGAAAATTTATAATCAATTATATAAGAAGCTATTTTCCAGTTATTCGTAGAAAAATGTTTAGGAATTACAACTATAGTAGTATCGTACAAATCCCGTTCTGCCATAAAGCTTAGAGAAATTTTATTTAAAATAGGCTGAAGAATCATAAAGCACATTCCAAACAAAAGAATTGCCCTGAAGATAGAAACTGCATATTTTTTTACAGTAAGATTTAAAAGCATTCCGCCGGAAGCTCTATTGCGTTCCCAAAAAGATCTTTTATTCAGCATTTTTATATCTTTAGTTTTATCAGTCATAATTATAAACCACCTTTGAAATTAATGCAGAGCTTAATCCTATAATTGCCATACAGATTATAAAATAAATCCATGCCATTGCAGAACTAAATCCAAAGTTTAACTGAACAGACAACTGATTATCTATTTTTTCCATAATTTCGCTGTCTGTACGCATAAAGAAATCTACTACTGTATAAACCCAGCATACAAGCATAAGAGGGCTCACCATTGGAACTGTAATTTTCCACAAGCTTTCCCATGCTGTACAACCTTCCATTTCTGCAGCTTCATACATACTTGCAGAAATATTCTGAAGGCCGGAAAGGAAAATAATAATCTGAATTCCAGAAGCCATTGCAACATCATAAATAGAATCTATAATCTGGAAAAGAATTGTAAATAATTTGTCGCCAGGTCCTGTTGTTCCACCAGTATTTGAAAGAAGAATACTTTCCAATACACTTGTTATAGAATTTGCATTTCCAGAAGCTTCGATTGTTTCTTTTAACTGAGACATCATTGTATTGTTGTATTCAAGTCCTACAAGAACACCAGAAGAAAGAATTACCGTAAGGAAGAAAATAGAACGAACCATTGCCCTTCCCTTAAATTTCTGATTCAAAATCAAGGCAACAAAAAAGCTGAATACAATAGTTGCTATAGAACGGTAAATCATCTGTGTAACATTTTCAAAAAGCATGCGGTTGAATTCTGGATCTATTAAAAAAGCTCTTTTATAATTTTCAAGGCCACTCCAGCTTGACTGAAAGCCGTTTGGACCAACTGAAATTGTAGAAAAACTCATGCTCAAGGACTGAAACAAGGGTTTAAGCATAAAGAAAATAAATCCAAGTATAAAAGGAAGTATAAATATGTAGCCGTACAATGCGCGGCGCTTTGTAAGCCCTACAGTTCTTTTTTTCATTCTAGTCCTCCACCTTAATAATTATGTAATCACGAGAAGGAATTTTTATTCCATTTTCAGTAATAAAATCCATGTAACCGAAATTAACAATTACTGAATATCCGTTTTCGAATTCCGTTACGGTTACATTTTCATTTATATATCTGAAGTCTTTAATAAGCGATGCAGCAACTTTTGAAAGCTCATCATTATACTTTTTATAGGTTGAATAAAAATCATCCTTATAATCTTCAAAATTAGCCGAATAATAATGAGTGAATCTTGTTTCCTGAATATCACGTTCGGTCGCATTCATAAATGTATACATTAATCCGGCGCCTGTCTGAGCAGATAATAAAATTTCCTGCTTTGCTTCGGCGGCAAGATTAACTGCTCCTCCGGAAAAATCTTTGTAGCCATGTAATGCTATCTGATAGAACGGAATCATATAATCAATCACAGAATATTTATTGCCGGATAAATCCAGATTAGTAATAAAATCTGCGTATTTTAATGAATAGTCATTTCCAAAGTTTATCATTACCTTAAGATTTTCCTGCTTTGCTTCTGCAAGAGAGTCCATTTGAATTTGCTTTGCTTCTTCTCTGCTGACAAGCTTTCTTTCGTTATAATCTGCAGAAAGAATATTTCCAAAATCATTGTAAGAAACATTTAATCCTGACTTTTTTGAAAAATCTGTTAATTTTTCGGAACCCTTTTTTGCAAGCCGCGGCTTTAATAAATAATAAGTATCTTCATCTTCATCTTTTCCATACCAGATTTTTGAATACTGATAAATTTCACAGATTTTCTGACTTACAAAACGAGCCGGAGAACCATAATGTGTAAATCCGTCGGACCAGTTAGAATGGTAAGCAAACTGCATTGTTCCATCAAGATAAAAATCAGAAGAAGAATTTTCAATTGATTTTAAGAATTTATTAAAATCAGATTTACCGCCAAGATTTTTTACAAACTTAACTTTACTTAATAATCGCTGACGAACACCGCCATTAATAAATCCTGTAAGTTTATAGTTTACATTTGAAATTCCATTGCTTTCTATTTCACTTACAATTTCTGCAGCATCTGTGTAGCCTGTAAGTTTATATGGAAGATTTTTTGGAATTCCTGCAATCTGCTGAACACGATCAATTGCACCAATAATTTCTACTGCAAGCGGAATCTGATTTTCGGTAAGCTTTGGACTTCCTGCAAAAAGATAATCGCGGTAAGTCTTTGCCATATCTACATAAGAATCGCTGTCTATAAAAGTATAAATCTGTTTGATTTCTTTTCCTTCCGGAAGATTTTTTTCAAACATGTACTGTGCACTTGTTGTTCTCGTAGAAATATCATAACGTTCATTATGCAGCAATGTGTAATCAGCACGAACATAATTATAGCTTCCAAGCTTGCCTGAAATTTCTGCTGTAATGCCTGCATAAGAAGAACCGTCTTCGATAATAGAAATAAATGAAGAATTATCTGAAGAAATTCCAAAAACCGGGAAAGCTACTTTTGTTTCCGTAACGACAGTTTTTCTATCAATGGCGTAATCCCAGCCGTAAACATCTGCATAATAACCGTTCTGTTTTGTTTTTCCATTGTTAAAATTAATTACCGCGCCGCCGCCTTCCGGAACCATCATGTATCCCGAATCATCTTTGCTGCCTGCGCCAAAATAAGGAAGAACCGAAACCTTTGTAATCGGATATTTCTGGCGGTAAGAAATTTCATCAAAAGGAACTTCTACTATAAGATTATTTTTGTCCAGAGTATAAACAACTGAAAGGTTGAATGCAGGAACTTCTTTTTCATTTGACTCCAGATAAAGCTCTTTGCTTTCCAGATAATCTTCGTAAGTAAAGCCGGCATCGGCAAATATCTTTTCGAGTTTTTCCTTCATAAAGGTCTGAACGTTTTCAAAAATAAGGAACAGATCTTCATCCTTAAGCTTTGGATATTTTTTTAATAAGGCATTAATATTGTCTGTCGCATTCGCTGTAGAAAGACTGTAACGGTGGTACGCACGGTTTATGTAACTTATGTCTGTGTTAGACATATTTTCAGTCCACTTTTCAAAATCAGAAAGATACATAACCGGAGGGAAAATATATTCCCTGTTCATCTGACCGATTGTGTAATTTACCTTAATTGAATTTCCGGACTTTTCTATATTATAAAATTTTCTTTTTACACTGTTTGAATATAAATCATAAGTTTCGGAATTTCCGTTTTCTGAAGAATATTCTATAAGAAGACTTGAACGCATATTGTTCTTTTCGCGTTCCAGCGCAAGAGGATCTTTTTCCAGATTTTCCGGACTTGAATACCAGACTTTTCCTGTATTTTTCTGAAGCAGAGTAAACTGAGTTGTTACAGGATCCATTTCGAATTTTAATGAATCAGATTCAAGTACAAAAGTTTTTCCTGCAAGCTTTGAGTCAAATTCATAATATTCAAAATTCGGCTGATGGTAAGTACTTACCGCGAGCAGGCGGAATATAATATACGTAATAAAACCGGCAGCGGCGAGAAAAAATCCGAGGCCTATATAAAAGCCCTTTGTCGGCTTATGAAATTCAATAAGCTTTTTTCTCATCGGCTTTGGTCGCCCGATATACCATTCAGGCATATTTTTATTTTTCTTTTGTTTTGTTTTCATCTTTTCTCTCCCGTCAATTTAACCTGAAAATAACTTCTCTTCCGAGAGAAATAAAATATGCTATTCCCTGCGAAATAAGGCTGAAGAATAAAAGCATAATAAAAAAGAAAACCAGCATTCCAAAAATTGTGAACACCGTAAATAAAAGTGTTTTCGCAAAACTATACGAGTGAATCATCATCATCGCCATGAATATTAGAACTGCGCTCCATATAAAAGAAAGGTTGCTGAATACGTAATAAAATGTTCCTTCCTCTCTGGTAACAAAATTACTTACAATAATTAATGGAATTTGAATTAATACATAAGGAGTTAATGCATAGGCTGTTCCCATATACACATCTCCCAAATGTCCCTTTCCGTCAAATAAAGTGGTAACGCCCCAGTTACAGATTACAAATACTACTAAAGGAACAAGTATTGTAAGCATTTCCATAAAAATATTAAGACGTTCCCAGTTCACCTTTA
>CAMVBP010000020.1 GCA_947165795.1 uncultured Treponema sp. | reverse complement strand
TATGTAGTTTACATAAAGGAAAAAGGCGAAAAACACTTTTTAACGGAATTTGAAATTACTCCAAAAACTTATAACGTAACATTTTTTGTTCCTCCTGCAGGCTGGAATTCTTCTATTGGAATAAAGGGAACATTTGAAGAAATAACACTCGGCGAAGACGAATATTTTGTTCTCGGCGACAACAGAAAATCTGCTGACGATTCAAGATTATGGGGAACAGTAAGCTCAAAAGATATAAAAGCAAAAGCGCTTTTGTGCTACTATCCGTTCAAAAACATAAAGCTTTATTAAATTCATGTTTTTAAATTCATGCGGACTTTATATTCACATTCCGTTCTGTAAATCCAAGTGCGCATATTGCGATTTTTTCAGCTGTACAAATAAAGAGCATCTTATCGAAAAATATATAGAAGCTTTATGCAAAGAGCTTTTGTTTAACGTAAACCTGAATAAACATTTTATATTTGATACTGTTTTTATAGGCGGAGGAACTCCAAGCATAATTTCTACTGCACTTTTACAAAAATTATGCAGCTGTATTAATTCTTTATGTTCTCCAAAAGAATTTACTATTGAAGCTAATCCCGATGATATTACGGAAGAATTTCTTGAACTGTTAAATAACTGCAAAGTTACAAGACTTTCGGTTGGGATTCAATCTCTTAATGATAAAGCACTCAAGGAATGTAAAAGACGTGCAGATGTTCAGACAAATCTTAATTCACTTGAATTAATAAAAAAGCACTGGAAAAACAAGTTTTCCATAGATTTAATTACTGCACTTCCCCACGAAACTGAAGAAACTCTTATCCGGGGACTGCAGAAAACTATTGAATATAAGCCGGATCACATTTCGCTTTATTCACTTATGCTGGAAGAAGAAACTCCTTTATTCAGCACCTATAAAAATTACGATTCCGATAAAGCCGATAAGTTGTGGCTTACAGGACGAGAGTTCCTAATTAAAAACGGATACAACCAGTATGAAGTTTCCAATTTCTGCAGAAAAGATAACGAATGCCTGCATAATTTAAAATACTGGCAGCAGGAAAACTATGTCGGTCTTGGCGCGGGTGCAACAGGAACCGTTTATAAAAAAGAAAATGAAGCTTTTACAGGCCTTCGAAAAACAAATACACAGAATATAGAAGAATACATAAACTTCTGGAATTCTGAAAAAACAGATTCAAACGACATTGAAAATTCTCACGAAGAAATAATTTCACTCGGAGAACAAAAACAGGTTGTTGAAACAGAAATAATCACGGAACAAAACTGCCGGATTGAATTTTTTATGATGGGCTTACGTCTGCTTAAGGGAATCTCTGAAGAAGATTACAAAATGCGTTTTAACGAAGGATTTTCTTCCGCAGTTAAAGAGATTTTTATAAAATGGAATAAACAGAAGTTTGGAGAGATTTCATTAAAAAATAACTTTATGAATTTTTCGCTTAACCAAAAAGGAATACTTTTTTTGAATAAAATCCTGCAGGAAATTCTTGAAACATATTAAAAATGAATTCTTGCAAGCATTTAATCTATGTCATATAATTATAAGGATGAATAATATAAAAGTTATTGCAGAAAATAAAAAAGTCAGATTCGATTATTTTATAGAAGATACTTATGAATGCGGAATTGCACTGGAAGGTACCGAAGTAAAATCTGTAAAAAACGGAAACATTTCATTTCCCGATGCTTTTGCAGAAATTCAAAACGGTGAAGTTTGGCTAAAGAACTTTCACATTTCTGAGTATCCGTATTCTTCAATTTTTAATCATAATCCTGACCGGCCTAAAAAATTATTGCTTCATAAGGAAGAAATAAAAAAACTGCAGCGAAAAATTGATCAGAAAGGTTATACACTTTCGCCTGTCAGTTTTTACCTTAAAAACGGTAACGTCAAAGTAGCTCTGGGTGTTTGTAAAGGTAAAAAGGCTTTTGATAAAAGAGAAACGATTAAGAAAAGAGATATTGACCGGGATTTACAGAGAGAATTTTCTAATAAAATGCGGGGGTAATATTTGAGTATAATTTCTGCAAAAAAGACATCATTTATAGCTTTTCTCTTTACGGCAGTATGTTGTTTTGCGCAGAATTATAATATTGACTATTATGGAATTGTTTCTACAGAAATAGATTCAAATATGTCAAAAATGACAAGTGACCTGTATTATACTCAGCTTTCAGAAATAAGTAATTTTAATGTTACGGACAAACGCGAAGCTTCTGTAATTACTTCTGCACCGGATTCCTCTTCATTTTCTTTATCAAACCTTTCATTTTATACAGTAATTAATAAAGATAAAAATTCAGACCGCTGGATTACTACATTCCATGTTGTAGATGCACAAAACGGCGAAGAACATACAAAAACAAAACAATACGATTCCTTTTACAAAATTTTAATGGAATCTAAAAATGAATTAAAGGAAACCATTAAACAGTTAATTGAAAATGATAAAAACGCAACTGCAATAACATCTTCACAAAGTTTTGATTCTTCTTCTAAAACCCCGCAAAGCTCTTCTTCCCTTTCTTCTACGGAAAGTCTTGCAGGAACCTGGAGCGGCGAAGAATCAATTCAAAAAATTGTTATATTGCGTGGCGGACGCGGCTTTGTAATCTTTAAAAACGGCGCTTCCATGAATATTACGGTAGAACTTGACGGAACAAACTCTTCCAATATTATAATTACGCAGAAAGGACGTGCAAATGCGTCGTTCTTCCCTGAACTTCCAAGAAATCTTGCCTTAAATGCTGCACTTTCTGCACCACCGATTCAATGGATTTTACGTGCAGACGGCGAAAATAATCTTACGGGAACAAAAATCACGCTTATTCAGGACGGCAATTCCTATAAAAGCGGAGAAATTCAGGTTTCCTGGGTAAAAATCGATTAAAATTAAATTGTTTGAATAATTAATTAGATTTGAGGAATATCGTAAACAGGAATTCCTGTAATTATAGGCCTGTTCTTTTTTGTTATTGCAAAATTTCCGTGATTCAAATCATAAAGTACAAAAATAATAAAACACAAAGCTGCTAAAAACACAGAAATTATCTTGCAGTATTTTTCGCTTAAAAAGATTGGTTCTTCGTGGCGGAGAATTTTTCCGGTATCATACAATGCAGTCTGAAATGGCTTTAATCCGTTAATTTTTACTAATTTTTCGCCTTCACAGACATAATCAAGTTTACGTGCATAAGCAGCAATAACTGCCTTATCATTCTGCAAAGCATTTAATTCAAGAGAAAGCTCGCTGTTAATATTCTGAATTTCTGTTGCCCTTCTGCTTACAAGGCGTTTTTGTTCTTCCATCTGGGAAATGCTTCTAATACTGTTTTGACCTACAGTAACAGAGAGTACAACATAACACAAAGTCCCAAGAAATAAAGTTAGCAAATACTTTGCACGTTTCATAATATTTTTATTATCGGTCATAACTTCTGGTTTCTGAAATAAAAATATGTGTTATAATAATAAAAGAATTGCTGTGCAATTCTTTTATTTACGCATTTTTGCCATGCAAAAAGTGCTAAACAGCATACAAAAAAATGTTTTCATATTAAAAGTGATTTTTTTAACGAAAACAGCCGATAATTAAAAAGTATAGCAATATTCAAATTGTTAACAAGGGGAACTGAATGAGCATGTCAGAAGATAAAACAAATGACCTTGAAAGTTACGGTGTATGGGTAAAGAAGACAGATGAAAATGAATCTATTCAAGATAATGCAGAAATGGCAGATCTTGATAATTCACAAATAAACGAAGACCTTCCTGATTTTGATAATTCAGATTTTTCTGATATGTTCAAAGATGATTCACAATTCTCTACAGATAGTGAAGAAGGTTTTTCAGACGATCTTGATTCTGCATTAAGCACAGACGAACTTGCTAACCTTACAGATACAGTTCAGATTGAACAGATTGACTCTACTGGTGAAGACGCAGATGTTTTTGATATCCCCCAGGAACCTGATGCAGAAGAGTCAATTCCAGATTTTGAAGAAACTACAGAAGAAGGCGGTTTAGACCTTCCTGATTTTGATGAACCGGTTGATGAAAGTGCAGAGCTTCCGGACTTTGGAGAAACAGCTGAAGTTTCAGAAGACGCTGCCCTTCCAGACTTTGAAACTTCAGAAATTGAAGTTCCTGGTATGGAAGATTCAGGCGAAACAGTCGTTGAAGAATCAGTTCCGGATTTTTCTGAAGAGTCTGAAGAAACTCCTGCAGATACACAGGAAGCAGCTTCAGACGAAAGCTTTGAAGAAGTAAGCTTTGGTGATGATGAAGAAATCTCTCTTGATGACTTTATGGACGGCGGCTTCTCGGATGAATCTGTAGCTTCCGGAAACAACGGATACGAGCCTGGAGCAGAACCATCTGCAGCACCGGCTTCTTCCGGCGATACAGAAGAGCTTTCTTTGGACGACTTTATGGACGGAGACAGCTTTGATATGGCTCCGGCAGAAGTAAAAGAACAGGCTCCTGTAGAAGACGAGCCTCCTCTCGAAATGGACATTTCTTTTGACGATTCAGTTGATTCTGTAGAAACAGAAGAAAATATTGAAATTGAAGATGATTCTTTGGATGACGACGACGATATTGCAGACGAAGCAGAAGAATCAGTTACAGAAGATGTTTCTATAGATGATTTTGGAAGTTCATTTGATGCAATAGAAACTAAAGACACACCTTCAGGAAGCAACGATATTGAATCAGAAGATGTAGATTTGTCTGACTTTGGTATTGATGCAGATGCTTCTGAAACACCAGTTACTCAGGACGTAGAAGAAGCAAAGAATAAAGAAGTTGTTGTTGATTATGATTTGACAGTTGGAGATGAAAACATTTCCTCTGCCCCAGTTGTAAATGAAATTAAAGATAAGACAACAGAAGAAGAAACTTCTGAAGAAACAAATGAAGATGTAACAAAAGTTGATAATTCTCTCCTGCAGCAGATTGTTTCAGATCTGTCGGGACTTAAGGATGAAATTAACAGACTTAAGTCTAATATTGAGGAGATGAAGACTAACCCGCCCAGTCCCTCAGAGTCTGATTCTTTTGGAACAGCAGACTCAAATAGCGGATTCTTTAGCGGCGATGACGGCGACGATACAATCGCACTTTCTGGGGATGAACTTGACAACATAATGAACACTGCAGCCTTTACAGAAGAAGCTGCACCGGAAGAAACTCCGGCAGATTCATTTGTAATGGAAGAAACTCCTGCAGAAACTCCTGAAGTTACAGAAAATGAAGCATTTGAAATTGAAGAAACAGCTGTTGAAGGACCTGTAGTTTCTGAAGAACCGGCAGAAGACGCTGGTTCAGAAATTCCTGATTTTGGCGACGAAATTTCTGAAGACTTTACTGCTGAAGAAACTGTTGCTACAGAAGAAACTGAAAATACAGATAATGAAGTTTCTTTCAACGATGACGATTCAATTTTAGAAGATTCAGATGATGTATCTGAAGGCGAAGATTTAGTTTTCAATTATGACAATGAAAATCTGGAAGAGCCGGATGTAGATAATATTACTACAGCAGAAGATTTTGAAGATGACGAAGGCAGTTCAGAAGATCTTCCGGAAGAAATTTCAATTCCTAAAGAAGATGATATCTTTGTAGAATCTAATTCTTCTGACTTTATGGACAGCGTTAAAGAAAACGAAGAACCTCAGGTTGAAGAGGCAATTGCTGAAGAACCTGCAGTTGAACCATTATCAGAAGAAGAACCAGTTCTTGAAGAAACTTCTCTTGATGAACCTGTTATTGAAGAATCAGTTGAAGATACTGTAATTGAAGAACCGGTAATCGAAGAAACTGTTGAAGAAGAACCTGTAATTGAAGATACTGCAATCGAAGAAACTTCACTCGAAGAACCTGCTATGGAAGAGCCTGCTGTTGAAGAAACAGATGATGACATTCCAACAGTAGATAAGCTTCTTGGAACAAACGCAGAAGATGAAACAGATGTAATTTCTGAACCATTAGTAGATGATGAAGAAACTGCCGTTGATGTTCCGGAAGAAACAATCGTTGCAAGTTTTGATGAAACAGATAACGCAAAAGAAGAAACAATTACACAGAGCAACATTGATTACCTTACAACAAAAGATGAAACTCCAGAAGATGTTTCAATTAATTCTGACTTAAAGCAGGACATTAAATCTGTTCTTCTTTACATGGATCAGTTACTCGAAAATCTTCCGGAAGACAAGATTGTAGAATTTGCAAAATCTGATGAATTTACTACATACAAGAAACTCTTTAATGAATTAGGACTTTCTTAATATGGGGTTGCTATCAAAGGCAGAAAACATAGGAACTGCAGAATTAAATTCTCCTGAATTGAATTCTGCAGTTTCATTTTCAGAATTTATCTGCAATAACGAAATAAAAATCTGTGCATTATTTGAATTTATTCAGGATAAATATTTTATTACAAACAGCATAGGTTTTGATGCCAGTTCAATTATTTCTTCAGTTTCCACAAAAGATTTCTGGGATGGTTTATGTATAGAAAACTCCGTTAAAGAATTTTCCAAAAAGGAAAATTCAATTTCTACCCTTCTCCAGTTTTTCTCATTTAATATGTCGGAAAAGCTAGAAAGCATAAGCGCATTAAAAAACGAAAACAGAATTCTTGTTGTATGCAATAAACAAATTGATGATAAGATTAAAAAGCAATTTGCATTAATCGGCAGAAGCTTTTCAGAGCCTGACAGTTCAAAACTTAATTCTCTGATTAATTCAAAAACAAAATGCATAAACTGCACGATTAATTTTGATGAAGCAATTGATTCATTTATTACTGCAAATATTAAAGATAAAACAGAAATTCCAGTTTTTAAGCAGTCTATATTTAATGAGCTTGCCAACAGAATAATCTGTTACACTGATATTAATGCTGTAAAAGTATTTGACGACGGTGAAGAAAAAAAGGTAAAAGCAATTTTCCTTGCAAAACAAAATACACAATTCCAGCTTTTAATGACTCACTTAATTATAAATATTCGTGAAGCAATTGGAGACTGTGCTGAATTAACAGGAATAAGCAGTGAAGAAAATTGCGAAACATTTCTTCAGTTAAAAAATTTTCTTCAGGAAGAGTAAGTGAACATTGAATTTGAAGATGCAAAAAACGGTGAATTAACCTGCAAATTTAATAATCTGTATCTGCATTCAAAATATAATCCGGAACAGGAAGCACTTAGATTTTCCGAAAATATATCAGTTCCTTACATACCAAAAAATATAATAATTATTGAACCATGTCTTTCATATACTGTAAAATTTATAAGACAGAAATTCCCGGATTCAAAGATTTTTGCAATAAGATTTTTTAAAGAGTTTAAAAAATCAGACATAAATTTTGATTTTGTATTTTACCCGGAAGATTATTCAATTCCCTTTTCCGAAGTTTTATTCAGTTTTTTTGGAGAAGAAAATCTTTACGCAACATTGTTTTTGCAATGGGAAAATGCTGCAAAAGTTTTTCCGGAAAATAATAAAACTGTCTGGAACGAAATAAAGCTTTCGTTAGATAAGGCTAAGACAGTTTTGGTAACGCGGCAGTTTTTTGAAAAAAAATGGTTCATCAATTCACTAAACTTTTTTAAATATGTAAAAAATGCCTGCTGCCTTCCTCAAAAAATAAATTCATGTGTCGGAATAATTGCTTCAGGGCCAAGCTTAAAAAATGCATTGCCGTTTATAAAAGAAAACCAGGATAAATTATTTATAATTGCTTTATCTTCTGCAATTTCTGTCTGCATAAAAAACGGAATAAAAATTGATATGTGTCTTTCTACAGACGGCGGTTACTGGGCAGGACAGCACTTAAAAGCGCTTGAAAAAAAATCAATTCCACTCGCCCTTCCTCCCGAAGCCTTCTGTAAAAAATCTGTTTTAGAAAAGCTTCCTGTTTTTGTTTTAAATTATCCGGATGGAATTTCAAGTTCACTTGTTAAGGCTTCTCAATTAAAATTCACTTTAGCAGAAAGAAACGGAACAGTAAGCGGAACAGCAGTTTCTCTTGCACAGAAAATTACGGATAAAAAGATTTTCTGTTTTGGACTTGATCTTTCCGTTCAAACAGGTTTTCAGCATACATTGCCGAATGAAATTGAAAAAAATAATCAGAGCACAGAAAATAGAATTCATAACAGAATGACAAGACTAACAAAAAGTGAATTCAACGGCGCTTCTTTAAAAATTTATGAAGACTGGTTTAAAACACAGGATTTTCCTGAAAATAGAATTTACCGAATTATTGAAAAATCACAACGAAAAAATAATCTTGGAAAAATTAATGACATTGACTGCCAGGAATTTTTAGAAATATTAAACGAAGAAAAACCTTTCGATAATTTTTATTATGAAGCATGCAGACAGAATATAAAAATTGATAAAAATAAAATTAAAGAACAGCTTAAAAATGATGACTGGCTTAAACAGATTTTTCCGCTGGATTATGTTTCGTTACAAAGAAATCCTGATTCAATTGAACTGAAACAAAAAATTGAAAAAGAGGTTAGAGAGCTTAAAGAAAAAGCCGAAATAATATTATGATTAATTATTCGGGCATTTACGATCATATAGAAACCTCCAGAGATAATATACAGATTCCGGTTTTTAAAAGCGGAAAATTTATGGAATCAAAATATTCTCCGGTGAATGAAGCAAAAAGAATTGTATCATCGCTCGAAAAATCCTATTCAGCTTTTTTAATTCTCGGAGCCGGTTCAGGAACATTAATAAACGAAATTATTAATGTAAACAAAGATGCATTAATTATTGCCGTAGAAAATTCAGAAGAAGACATAAAGTTTATTAACGCTTTTGTTCAGATTCAGAAGCTTAAGGAAAACAAAAATATTATTTTTACGACAATTCAAAATCTTTATGAAACATTAATAAACAATTATTTTCCTGCAAAATACGGAGATTTGAAAATAATTGAACAGAAGGCATGGATTTTAGAAAATAAGAATTATATAAAAGAGATTTCAGAAATTATTCAGCATTCATTAAATATAATTTCTGCAGACTATTCAGTTCAGGCACATTTTGGAAAAATCTGGGTACATAATATTCTTTCAAATATTTCCTCGCTGCAAAAACATCCGCAGAAAAATGAACAAATATTTGCTGAACCTGATACTTCAAAAACAGCGGCAATAATTGCGGCTGGCCCTTCCCTAGACAAAACATTAAACTTAATTCAATCACAAAGAGAAAAATATTTTATTATCTGTACGGACACAGCTTTTCAAAGTTTAAGCCGCAGAAACATTCAGAGCGATATTGTTGTTTCAATCGATGCACAGAATATTTCTGCTTCGCATTTTTTCCCGCTAAACAAAATCCAAAATACTTTATTTGCATTTGATTTGTGTGCAAGCTCGAGTGCAGCCGCAAGAATTCTTGAAAACAATGGAAACGTAAGATTTTTTGTTTCGGGGCATCCGCTTGCTTCGTTTATAAATAATGCAGAAAATTCAATTTTTCCTTATGTATATTCAGGCTCCGGAACTGTAACTATAAGCGCTGTTTCCATTGCAAAAAATCTAGGATTTAAAGACGTTCAGATTTTTGGTGCAGATTTTTCCTATCATGACGGAAAGCCATACACAAAAGGAACTTATCTTGAAAATCAATTCCTGCATAAAAGCAATAAAATAATTTCTCAGGAAAACAGCTTTTCAAAATTAATGTACCGTACAGAACTTGAAGAAATTGAAAAACAAAAATTTACAAATCAGGTTTTATCTGCATATAAATCTTCACTTGAAGATTTTATTAAAAAAGATAATTCTTCATTCAAAATTGAAAATGATATTTACAAAATAAATTTTTTACAGCCTGAAAATTTCAGTAATACAAAAAAGAATTTTACAATTGTGAATCCTCAAATAATAAAAAAAGGAACTTCAGAAATTTTAAAACTGATAGAAAGCGCTGAAGAAAAAATTCAGGAATTAATTTACCTTCCGCTTATTGCCGCATTAAGAAATAACGTTACTCTAACAAATAAAGAGAAAATCTCCGATATATCATATATAGAACTTAAAAATCTTGCACACTCAATTTTTTTAAGTTATAATTAAATAGGGTGTATTGGGGAAATTTATGAAAAAGAGTTTTTTAGTATTTTATACTATTCTTTCATCTGTCATTCTTTTTGGAGCGGCCGTTTATTTTATCTTTAATCTTTGTATCGAATATTCTCACGGAAACGAGCGCACAGCAAAAAATTATTACACTTTAGTTTCTGCCTTACAAAGTTCTGATTCCATTGATTTATCTTCAAAAGAATTTTCAGATAAACTTTCAGATTCAATCGGCGACTTAAATAACTATTCTTATCTGGACATTGAATATAACGGTGTAAAAATTTATTCCTTTCCTTCTGTAAATTCTACTCCACAGGAAACAAACCTTACACGCAAATATAAATCTACAATTTCTAAAAATCAGGGAGACTTTGAAGTAGTAGCATTATTATATTTAATCCGCCCTACTTCCATTGCCTATTACGCACGTAATTCATTTTTTGTAGTTCTGATAATCACATTAATAACCTTCATTGTAATTATCTGTGCAAAAAATTCTAATTATATTCCTCAGAACAAAAATAAAACTATAAGCGATGAAGATGAACTTGCAGTTTCTGATGATGATATTTATTACAAAGAAGAAACTGATTATTCAGAAGATATAGAAGATGAACCTCAGGAAAATGCAGAAGAAGATTCTCCTGCGGCTGCGGCTGCTCCTGCTCCTGCACCAGCTTCTTCTTCAGACGCTGTTTACGAGCTTGGAAATATAAAGCCTAAAACAGAAGCTCCGGCAGAACCTGCAAAGCTTCCTTACGAAGAAGAAAAGCCGGAAAGAATTGCAGGAAAAAGCGACAGTGAATTATATTCACCTGTTACAGGAATCGGCTGGGAAACTTATCTTCTTCAAAGAATGGACAACGAAATTAACAGGGCAATTTCTTCAGAGATAGATCTTGCCGTATTTGTATTTAAGATTCCTCTTCTTGCAAGAAATTCAAATGAAATTAAAAATATCTGCAATTATCTTACACTGCAGTTCCAGTTCAAAGACTTGTTGTTTGAATATAAAAATGACAGTCTGGTTGCGCTTAAAATCGGTCTTGATCTGGATAACGCAATGGATTTTGCAGAAAAGTTATATTCAGATATCTGCAACATTCTTCAGGATACAGAAGCAAAATGCTATATCGGAATTTCTACAAGATCTATAAGAATTGTAAGCGGAGAAAGAATTTTGAAAGAGGCAGAAGAAGCTTCAATTCACGCACAAAACGAAGCAGATTCACCTATTATTGCATTCCGTGTAGATTCAGAAAAATACAGAAAATATCTTGAACAGCAGCAGAATTAAATTCTATTCAGAAACTGATTCACTGTTTTCAAGATTTATTGCATCCTTAAATTTCTGAAGATTTTTATTTTCCGGCGCAATTGTTTCTAATGTTGTAATTAATTCAGAAATGACTTCCCTATTTGCTTCTGCATCTTTTTCGCGCGCAAGATAAAGAATAATTAAATTCTCAACATAGTTTTCATTTTCAGGATAAGAATCATGAAGCTCTTTATATAAAGGAAGTGCTTTTTCTTTTTCGCCTTTCATTGCGTATACGTATGCAAGATTTTCTTTTAGTGAATAATTTGACTTGTCTGCATTTAACAGGCGTTTATAAATATCAATACAATCAGCCCATTTTCCTGTATACATATAGCAGGAAGCAAGCTTGTAAGACGCAAGATTTTTAAAAGCCTTGTGTTCCTTTGCAAGAGAATAAAATTCTATAGCCTTACCGTAATTTTTTAATTTGTAATATTCTTCTGCGATATTGTAATATTCTGCATAAATATTCTGAACCGTTACTTTTTTTTCGCCCGGAAGCATAACTGGCTTTGAGCTGCAGCCGGAAAGAAAGAATAAACAGATTAAAAAAATTAAAACAGATTTCTTCATTTATTATCCGAGAACAACCTTTTCAATTTCGTAAAGCTGAGATTTATAAAGGCCCGAAATATTGTGTCCGTAATCTGCAATAAGCTGAATCATATTTCTTGGTGCATCCTTTGTATCGCAGCCGTTCAGACGGTCTCCTGCATCTCCAAGACCCGGCATAATATAAGCCTTTTCGTTCATTACAGGATCCATCCAGAGTGTATAGCAGGTACAGTTTTCAAGGGCACGTGTTACACGGATTGAACCTTTAAGAGTTGAAATTGTATTAAAGAATGCAATTGATTTTGGTTTAACGCCCTGACTCTGAAGATATTTTACAACAGTAACAAGAGAACCGCCAGTTGCATTCATAGGATCTGCAAAAATTAAATCTTTGCCGTCAAGCTCTTCAAGCTTAAAGAAAGACTTATTAAGATCCATAATGTATTCCATATCAGATTCATTTTTTGTATCGTTGCGGCTGATTTTAAAAAGTGCAAACGGAGTTTTATATCCATGGCTTGAATATTCCTGAATTTCCTTTGACATAATCATACTAGGAAGAAGAGCTCCGCGAAGCATTACGCACATAACTGTGTTTTCAATTTTATGATCAATATCCGGGATTTTATGAACGGCATAATTCTGAACAGGAAAAGTTACCGGAGTCTTAACAATAATGTGTCCTTTTTTATCTGAATGCTGATCTGTATAAGCCATGCGGAAAAGCATTTCATAAGCTCGCTGGCTGTAATACATAAATTCCTGATGATCTGTTCTTTCATCGCGGAGTTTAGAAATTACACGCGAACACTCAGCGTGCGCACCTTCTTCAGTAACAAAAGAATATACTTTAATATTTGGATGCTTGGAACAAATTTCCTGCATTTTATGGCCCATCTTATCATATCCGTCGACAATTTTTTCTTTATCAACAGGATCAAAAGATTTCATAGTTTCCTTAAAAAGAACTTCAAGGCTTTCCAGATCTTTCATATCTTCAGATGTAAGATATCCGTCTAAATCTTCTGCTTTTAAGATAATTTTGTTCTGTTCCATAATTTCCCCCAAATATTAATTTTATAACGACAATAGTTTATATAATTGATTTTTATCAATCTTAATTCCATTGATTTTTAACGTTGTACTACCAATAATTTCGCTCTGAGAATTTGTAAGTCCAAAAGCAAGCGTTAATAATGATTTTCCAGCCTTTAAGAAAGTTTCATTTTTAAAATTAAAGGTAAGATTAAGAATATACTGTCTGTCCAACTTTGGATCCTGAATAAATACTCCACTTACATCTATTAACTTTAAGTCCAGCTGGGCGCCCGTAAGGATAGTTAAAAAAGACTGAGGTTTGTTGGCACAGAATCTTATTTCACTGTCTGCACCTTCAAGGAATGCATATAATTCAGGAGCAAGTTTTTTTGCTTCTGCTTCTTCATCCAATTCTTCCGCATATACAGGCTCTGCTGTATAAAGCCTGTCATAAGTTGAAAGCATGTTTTCTACATCTCTACCAAGGCATGCAAGCTTATCTGAAGGAAATGCAAGATTCATCCCCTGAGAACTGTAAACAGGATAAACATTCGAAGAATTTTCAGGAACAAATTTAGAAACTGTCCAACCGTTTTTTGTATTTAAAAGTGAAGGAATATATTTCTGTGGAATTGAAGCATCTACGGCAACCTGAATTTCCGTAGAATTTCTTGAACGGTTAAGTCCGCAGTAAACTTTCTCAATTCTATCAGAAAGTGTTTTTGCATCTTTTTCTGAAATTTCTATATTATTCTGAATAATTCTTGTAATTAAATCCTGATCGGCATTTTTAGGAATTGCAATATAAAAGGAACTTTCGTTATCTAAAAGTTCTATTGCAGAAACATCATTGCCGGCAGGAAGTGATTTACATGAAAAAAATAATGCACTAAAACTTATGAAGGCAGCAAAAACTGCCTTCATATTTATCTTATGCTTTTTCAATCTTGAAACTCCACTTTTTGTCGTCTGCTTCAACTTCGTATCCGCCTGAAACTGTTCCGCTCCAGTTTGCTTTTGAAGCAAGAGTTTCGCCGGAAATAAAGTCTGCAAACATATTAAATGCTGCTTCAAGTTCAGAGTCTCCGCCAAGTTCAAGCACAATGCGGTCTGTAACGTTGTAGCCGTTTTCCTTACGCTGGTTCTGAATACCGCGGATAAGGTCGCGAACATAACCTTCTTTTTTAAGCTCGTCTGTAATCTTAGAATCAAGTCCGACAGTAAGAGTTCCGTCATTCAAAACTTTAAGGTCGTCTTTTTCAAAACGTTCTACAATAACCTTTTCTTCGTCGAGATCTACGGCAGTTCCTGCAACATCAATGCTGAGTTTTGTTCCGTCAAGAATTGACTGAATCTGCTCGCTTGTAAGAGTTGCAATAATACCTGCAGCCTGTTTCATCAAAGGTCCAAGCTCTTTACCAAGTACCTTGAAATTTGCTTTAGCCTTGTATTCAACAAGTTCGTCTTCACGGTCGTGGAATTCAACTTTCTTAACGTTCAATTCTTCTGCAATTGTATCCTGCATTTCTGAAAGAACTGTCTTTTCGCTCGGATTACGTGTAACGAGGGCAACGCTTGCAAGTGGCTGGCGGTTCTTAAGGTTGAACTGATTACGCAGGCTGTGTCCCATAGAAACTGCCTTCTGAACAGTTGCCATCTTGAATTCAAGTTCCTCGTTAATCCATGCCTTGTTTGGAACAGGATAATCACAAAGGTGAACAGATTCCTTATCTTCTGCAGTCTTGAGGTTCTGGTACATTTCTTCTGTAATGAAAGGAACAAATGGAGCTGCAACCTTAGCAAGTGTCTTAAGTGCAATATAAAGAGCCTCATAAGCTTCTGCCTTATCTGTATCGTTTTCTGATTTCCAGAAGCGACGGCGGCTGCGGCGGATATACCAGTTATTAAGTTCGTCGATAAAGTTTACGATTGGGTCGATAGAACCAGACAAATCATATGCATCGAGCGCTGCAGAAACTTCCGAAACAAGATTCTGTGTAATAGACAAAAGCCATGCATCCAGAGGATTGGATGGAAGCTTTGAATCAAACATATGTCCTGTTGGAGATACCTTATCGATATTTGCATATGTTACAAAGAATGAGTAAGAGTTCCACCAAGGAATAATTATAGACTTAAGAACGTCGCGAACGCCTTCATCTGAGTAGCGGATTTCGTCTGCCTTAACTACAGCTGAGTGCATAAGGAAGAGACGGATTGCATCGGCACCGAACTTGTTGATTGCTTCAACTGGGTCTGTATAGTTACGCAAAGACTTAGACATCTTACGTCCGTCACTTGCAAGTACAATTCCGTTTACGATACAGTTTTCGAATGCAGGCTTATCAAAAAGCTGGGCTGCAAGAACTGTAAGTGTATAGAACCATCCGCGAGTCTGGTCAAGACCTTCAGAGATGAAGTTTGCAGGGAAGTTCTTTTCAAACTTCTCTTTATTTTCAAATGGATAATGCTGCTGAGCATAAGGCATAGAACCTGACTCGAACCAGCAGTCAAATACTTCTGGGATACGCTTCATTGTACCCTTTCCGCATTTTGGACACTTGAAAGTAATCTTATCTACGAACTGCTTTGGAAGATCATCAGGATAAACTCCAGAAAGGTCCTTAAGTTCCTGACGGCTTCCTACACAGAGAGTGTGCTTACAGTCTGGGTCATCACAACGCCAGATTGGAATTGGGTTACCCCAGTAGCGGTTACGGCTTACAGCCCAGTCGCGTGCACCGGCAAGCCACTTACCAAAACGGCCTTCCTTAATGTGGTTAGGCTGCCAGTTGATTTTGCTGTTAGCGCGCAAAAGTACATCGTGATAATCTGCTACCTTTACAAACCACGAACCGATACCGCGGTAAATTAATGGAGAACCACAGCGCCAGCAGTGTGGATATGAGTGAACGATAGAATCGCGCTTTA
>CAMVBP010000019.1 GCA_947165795.1 uncultured Treponema sp. | reverse complement strand
AAAAATATTGAACTTACCGTTGCAAAAATTGTTGATGTAAAACCTAATCCGGAAGGAGAAAAGCTTTACATTGAAACTTTGGATGACGGAAGCGGAACTCCAAGAACAATTCAGTCAGGACTTAGAATGTATCTTAAAGAATCAGATCTTTTAGGCAAGCACGTTGTAATTGCTTCTAACCTTGCACCAAGAACAATGCGTGGTGTAGAAAGCCGCGGAATGCTTCTTGCAGGCGATTACAAAGATGCAGACGGAAAAGACATGGTTGAAGTTCTGGATGTAAGCTGGGCAAAACCCGGAACAAAAGTTGTACTAGAAGGTTCAGATGTAAATGCAGTAAAAAAATCTGAAATAACTGCAGATGAGTTTTTTGCCGTTCAGATTAATGCAGTTGACGGAACTGTAAAAATCGGTGGAAAAAATCTTGTTGCAGACGGAAAAACAATTACAACATCAAAAGCATTAAACAGCGAAATAGGCTGATATAAATAAAATGGCAGAATAGGGGAATTTATGGACGAGTTAAAAACAAATGAAGAACTTAATAAAGAAAATGATAATTCAGTTGAAATTCAAGAAACACCTGTAAGCCCCGAAGAGCCAGCTTTGGAGCAGACTTCAAGCGAAGAACCGGCTGCAGAAAAAAAAGAAGAACCAGCTCCGGCTGCTGAAGAAAGCTCTGACAAAACCGCTTCCGAAGAAAAAGCTCCGGAAGCTCCTGTTGAAGAAGCTCCTTCAGAAAAAGCCGCTGTTGAAAATCCTGCAGTTGAAGAAACTTCAGTAAAAGAAACTCCGGCTCCTGAAGCTAATTCTGAACAGCCTGTTTCTTCAGATAAAAAATCAAAAAAGAAAAATAAAAAGAAGCTGCCTTTACCAGTGCGCATAATTTTATTCCCGTTCAAGCTGATTCTTATTTTATTAATTCTTTTATTCATATGGTTTGCATTCTGTTATTTTAATAAAACCTCATCTTTGCAGGCTATACCAAATGACTATTCTTTATATTTAAGAACAGATTCTTTATGGGAAACATTAAATCCACTTTTAGATATTGATGCTTCGCTTGTACTTCTTTCTTCAGAACAGTTCCAGGGAGTTAGGGAACCATTCCTTGAAGCAAAGAAATCAACTTTAAGAAATAATTTCTTTATTAAAAATGCGCTCAACCGAAGATTCGATCTTGCATTGTATAATTTTTCAGATACAGAATTATCTGCAGTTGGAGTTTTGGATGCAAGTTATCTTTCCGGAATAACAAGATTAGTTCCATTTATAATTCCACGCCTTTCTTCTGAAAAATTTGAAATTGAAACATTATATAATTCTTACGGAAAGTATTACTGCCTTAACGAACAGTTCTATTTTATAATCCACAAAAATTTAATTATTTTTACATTGAATCAGGATTATGTAAATAAAATAATGAGCTTTAATAATTTAAATAATTATTCAGACGAAGACAAAAAAATATTTAAAGAAAAACTCGATGAACCGCTTCGAATAATTGCAAGCAGTAAAAACATTATAGAAAATTTTTCCGGAATTATGGAAAATTCCTACATTGCTTCAATTGCAAATTCACTTTCTCAGGATGAATATACAGTTATTAATTTTGGTATTTCTCAATCAGACTTATCTATAAGTGCAAGCTTCCCTGTAAATATTGAAGAAGAATCTCTTGAAAATCCTGTTTTAAAACTCATAAACAGAGATTCAACAATTCCAAGTCTTTTACCAAAATTATCAGATTCCGTTCAGTATTATACTTTGATTAATGCAGGAAGCTTAAGTGAATTAAAAGATGCAGCTGCATTAATTCTTCCGCCGGAAAAAAATCTCGATGGAATATGGAAAACTGCAGATAATTCCTGCAAGCTTTTGTTCCACAAATCACTCGATGAAATTCTTTTTTCTTGGTCGGCAGATGAATTCATAGCCTTTGGAATTGAAGGAAAGAATGAACCTGTTTTTGGAATTAAAATTTCAGATGAAGAAAAACGACAGGAAGTCTTTGATTCAGTTTTCTCTTCTTTAATTTTACAGACAAATGACAGCCTTCTTGTAGACGGAATAAGACTTCCATGCATTGAACTTCCTCCTTTCTTAAATTCAATAGTAAGTGCATTTGGAATAAATGTTCCAAAACCATATTATCTTGTTGCAGACGGATTCATTTTCTTCTCTCAGTCTCCTGAAAATTTAGTTTCTTTCAATGCTGCACTTAAAAAAGATAACAGACTTTCTAAAAACGAAAACTGGAAAAAGGTTTCTAGTAAGCAGAGCCTTTATTCTTCTGTTTCACTTTATTACAACCTTGAACGAAGCATTCCATTCTTTGTAAAGGGAAATTCAACACTTTCTAAAATTATTAGACTTTATAACATCGGACGTTTTGATGTAGAAATGAAAAATAAGACTGTAACAATTACTCTTCAGTCTTCTGCAATTCAAAACGGATCTTCGCTTTCAATTCCTGGATTCCCGATGCAGCTGTCTGATACTTCTGAAAACATAATTGCAAAATCAAATGCAAAAAAATCCAATATGATTTTCTACATTGAAAAAGACGGAAAATTAAACGGATTGAATTGTCAGACATTTGAAAATAAGCAGATAATAATCAGCGATATTGAATATATTGTTGCTGCTTCTGAAAAAACAGCAAAGGATACTGGCGGAGAAGTTTGGGCAATTACAAAACAGGGTCTCTGTTTCTTACTTGATAAAAACCTTGAAAATGTAAAAGGCTTCCCTGTAATTTTAGGAGTTTCAACTTACTGCCGTCCTACAGTTTATGGTGATTCACTTTTAATTGCAGGAAAAGACTGCGTGCTTTATCTTGTAGATCCAAGTGCAAAGATATCTGAGATTCAGACAGACGCACAGGATAATATTCGTTCAACACCAGATGTATTAAATAATTATATTGCAATCTACGAAAAAGGATTCCTGGGCGGGATTCATATTCTTAAAGACTTAGAGTCTGTTACAGAAGTACCGCTTGAAATTGATGGAATTGCTTATGAATCTCCATGCCTGTTTACAAACGGAACAAATACTTTTGTTGCAATTGTAACACAGAGCGGAACACTTTATGTTTATGATTTGAATACACTTGAACTTGTTGAAGGCTTCCCGGTTGAGCTCGAAGATATTTTCTATCTGAACGTAAAGGCTGTAAAAGACAGTATATTTGCATTATCTGAGCAGGGAGTTTTATATAAAGTTTCTCTTGATGGAAATATTATAAAGGAAAAAATTCCATATCTTTCTGCAAAGGAAGGAATTATTACATTATATGATTATGATGATAATAAAGAGGAAGAAATATTTATAAGCGGGCAGGGAAATACACTTTACGGCTTCTCTAAAAATATGGAACTCCTGTATAACTTCCCGATCTCCGGTTTTGGTAATCCGGTATTTATGGATGTAAATGGAGATAATAAAAAAGACTGTCTTGTAGTTACATTTGATTCTAAATTGAATGCAGCTAATGTTTTAAAATAAATTAATTAACCGAGGTATTTATGAAAAGTCTGGTACAAAAAAGTTCAAAAGTATTTCTAACTTTAGTTTCTGCTGTTTTTCTCCTTGGATTATTTTCCTGTGCAACATTACAGCAGGATATATTTATCTCCAGCGAAGATAACGCATATATTTATTCTTCAATAGAATATTACGAAACCAGCTTCATTAAAATTGATTCTGAATATGCGCTTTCTCAGGATATTCAGTCAGACGCAAAATCTCTTCTTGAAGAATTAAATACTTACATAACTAATTCACACGTTGCAGAACCTGTTTTGCTTGCCAGACTTACAGCTTTAAAAGGACTCCTTCAGGAAATGACAAAAAATAAATCTGCAGCAGAAAACAGCTACAAACAGGCCGCTTCTCTGCAGGGCTCAGACAGATACGTTCTTCTTTTGAGCATAAGACTTGAAAAAGATATAGACAAGAAGCTTACATTAACTCAAAACATTTTGAATAAGGATTCAGAAAATCCTGTAATTCTTCTTGAAAAAGCAAAGCTGTTAATTAAAAAGAATGATTACAAAAATTCTCTTGCGCTTATAGATGATGCATTTATGATTTTTACAAAAGAAAATCTTGAAATCTATAATGACGTATACAGACCGGTTCGTTCTTATGTTTGGGATTTGTACACAATAGGAAATAACCAGAATACAGATGCAGCAAACCTAAATGAAATTCTTAATTTAAATTTACTGGTTGAACTTACTGCATCTAACACAAAGCTTTTGGATAATTATAAGTCAAAATCGAAAACAAAGACTCAGGATTTAATTGAAGTATTAAGAAAAGAAAGATATTTCAATAATGCAAAAGATTATTCCGGAACCGGCGAAAGTTATAAAGATATTCTTGAAAGTGAATCCATCAGTAAAAAATTATGTGCAAGATTTTTCTGGAATCTTTACGTTAGAAAATATGGAAACCAGGAAATGCTCACAAAATATTCTGAAAGATATAAAAACAGAACAAAAAGCCCGATTGGAGATATAGCTCTGGATGATTCTGATTTTGATGCAGTTCTTGGTGTAATTGAAAATGAAATTATGGAACTTCCGGACGGCAAAAATTTCCTCCCTGACGAAAATGTAACTGTAATGGATTATCTGAAGTGGGTTAAGAAAATTGAAAAATAAAAAATTATTCGACATCAAAGTTTCTGAATGTAATAATTCAGAACATTTAAATGACGGAACTTTTTTACAGACACCTTTCTGGTGTAATTTTAAGGCCCGTCATGGCTGGACTTACAAAAGATTTTTTATTGAAATTTCCATGCAGCTTGAAGAGAGTTCAATCTGTAAAAAAGATGAAGCTTCTTCATTATTCACAAAATCCTTTGAGCTTGCAGTTTTAAATAGAAGCATCGCAAGGAATTTATTTTCAATTGCTTACATTCCTTTAATGCCAGAGCTTCCGTTCAAATGCACGGACGAAGAGATAATTGAAAAAGCATTCAGCGAAGAAGGCGATTCAATTGTTGACGAAGAGCTGATTACACCGGAAACTCAGACAATTGAATTTGCATGGCTTTTGCAGGATCTTGCGCTTGCAATAAAACCATACTTACCAAAAAACACTATTGCAATCAGATTCGATCCTAATGTTACCTTTAAAACACTTGAAGAACGTGATGATTTTATTCACGGGATGAAAATCGTTTCTTTTGCCGACAGAATCAGAATTAAAAAATCAAAGGTAGACATTCAGCCGCCAGACAGCACACTGGTAGACTTAACCGCAAGCGAAGATGAAATTCTAAACAGAATGCACCAGAAATGGCGCTATAATATCAGACTGAGTGAAAGAAAAGGCGTTGTAATTAAGAAATACGATGGAAAAAGTATTAATCTGTCTGAAAAAATAGACAAATTCTATGAATTAACACAAGAAACAAATGCGCGTGACGGAAATTCAAGTCATGCAAAGTCATATTACAAGGATTTAATTGAATCTTCTGCAAAAGAAAATGTAAACGGCGACAAGTCAGTTCCGGAAGTTCGGCTTTACATTGCAGAACACGAAGGCGACGAAATTGCTTCGATTATGACTTTGTTCTCTAAAACAGAAAGCATTTACCTTTACGGCGCAAGCAGCAACAATAAAAGAAACCTTATGCCAAATCATCTTTTACAGTGGACGGCAATGCGCGATGCAAAAGAATACGGAAGTAAGTATTACGACATGTACGGCATGAGTCCAGAAGGCAAAAACGAAAATCACCCGATGCACGGACTTTATATGTTCAAGGCAAATTTCGGCGGCCAGAATATTCACAGAATCGGAAGCTGGGATTTTCCTTTTAAGTTCAGTTTTAGGTTTTACCGTGTGGCAGAAAACGCCAGAGCGTGGTGGTTCAAAGTTGTAAGAAAAAAAATTCGCGGAAGATAGAAAGAAGAAAATTATGTTTGATTTTTATAATGAAAAAGAAATTGCATGCTTTGGTGTTGCAGGTAATTTTACGGGGCATTTGGAGCAGGCTGGTGAAGCAATTGATTTTGCAAAAATGAAGGTGAGTGATGAAAACGCTCCGAAGGCGGTCTTCCCGACTTACATTCCGTCTGCAAAGCCGGAAATCACTCCTGAGTTTTTAAACGTATTTCCTTTTTCAGATTCAAAAATTATTTTTCCTAAGGGCGAAGAAAAGCTTCAGATTGAAAGTGAATGTGCAGTAGTTTTTGAAGCAGTCTGGAAAGATGAAAATCAAAGAAAAATTCTTTCTGAATTAAAGCCAGTTTGCTTTGGAGCTTCAAATGACTGTTCAATCAGAAAGCAGGGCGCAAAAAAAATCAGCTTAAAAAAGAACTGGGGAAAATGTTCAAAAGGATTTTCTTCAGCTTTAATTCCTCTTGCAAATTTTGAAAGCGGCAGCATTCTTGATGATTATAGAATTGCAAGCTATTTAATCCGTGGAAATCAAATATTTGTTTACGGCGAAGATTCTGCAATCAAAAGCTACAGTTATATTTACGAAAAACTTTCACAATGGCTCATAGATAAATTTAATAATCAGAAGGACGAAGGCCCGGCAGAAAACATTTACGAATATTTGAAGGAAGCTGGCTTTCCAAAGAATCTGATGATTTCAATCGGTGCAACAAGATACACAGATTTTGGCGAGCATAACTTTTTGCAGAACGATGATAAAGCCTGCGTAATTCTTTATCCGCAAAGTAAATTTTCTGCGGGAGAAATTGAAGCAGAACTCGCTAAAGTTGTTTTTGAAAACGGAACATTTTCTGACGGAATCAGTGCATTAATTCAGACTGTTGTGCTGCCGTCATAAACTCATCAAAGTTTTCACCACCACAAAGCTTCTCTTTTAATCTGTTCATTTTGCTTTGAAGCTCGGAAAAATTTTCGCCGCGTAAAATAATTTCGCACCAGCCTTTTTCACGTTCCTGTTTTGCTTCAAGATTTTCAAACTGAATGATTTTTTCTGCAACACAAAGTTCATTTATTTTTTCAAGATTTTCTTTTGAAAAAATCGGAAGCTTTAAACTTAAAACACGTTTTCCTTTATTAAGTTTTGGAATAAATTTTTCTTCGGAAAAATTTTTATAAAGAAGTTCAAAAACTGATTTTTCATTTTCTATGCTAACGCAATTTGTCATTCCGCTCTGACGCGGATTGATTTCTATGACATACCATTTTTCATCGCTTAAAATTAAATCAATCTGAAGAGTGTTTTCCGGTAAAAGTTTTTCCTGCAATTTTTGAACCAGACTCTCGAGCGAAGAACTTTCACTTTCATTCAAGGTCCCGTTTAATTTTACACTATGCTTTGGACTTGTAATTCCATAACGGTTTAGTGAAATTTCAAACGCACTGAAATTCTTTTTATAAACTTCAAGCCCAAAATGACGGCCTTTTATATATTCAGAAATTATGCGGTCAGAATTATTTTTTTTGGAATCAAGATATGCCTTACATTCGCCGAATGTATTTACAACTTCTGCACCAAGTGAACTTAAGCCCGTACATTCTTTAATAACGAGAGGAAAGTTCATTTTTTTTATCTGCGAAAAAATTGAATCCTTGTAGACATTTGAAGTTACGCTTTTGTTGCTTCCCGCACAAAAATACAACGTGTGATTTACAAAAATAGTTTTCGGTGTGAGAAAAGAATTCTCACGCAGAAAAGAATCCGTAAGATTTTTGTCGAAGCATTTTAAATTTAATTCTACGCTGTTACAAATTACTTTTATTCCGTTTTTTTCAAGCTCTTCTTTTACGAGCGCATCGTTGCAGCCAAGCCAGTCAAAAGGTTCTGCCCAAATTGAACAGGCAATGCAAACGTCTGGCGAAAGAGAAATTATTTTTTCGCAAAGCTCCTCAACCGAACTGCCCGAAGGAAGGCAGAAAATATTTTGAGAAGGCTCCGGCAAAAAATAAGAAAAACCTTCATACACACAATAAAAGTTATGCTCAGGATGTTTTTTACAAAAATCAAAAAATTCATTTTGATGAGAAGGATACTGAGTCAGTTTTTTTGAATCTGAGACCGGAAGATTATTTAATTGGCGCACGGGATAAGTGCCGTAAAAAACAATGTTCATTTAATAATTGCATCCTTCAGATTTTTGTTAAATTGATTTTCTTCGTCTTCAGTTAAAGTATCTTTTGAATACAAGGCTTTTTCAAAAAGCATACCGGCCTTATTTGCACAGGCGGTATTAAAAAACTCTGGATCTGTAAGCATGGAAGTATATTCTAAAGGTGCAAGATTTTTTCTGTATTTAACTCCATGAGATTCTGAATAAATAATCAGCTTTACAAACTGTTTGGTAAGTCTGTCCAGCTCGAGTTTTTTCTTTTTTGATTTTGAAGATTTTTTAATTACCTGCTGCATGGAATTTAAAAAATTTCTTGAGCTCACAGTTGAATATTTTTCTTCTGATTTTTTTTCATGTAAAAATATTAAACGGAAAAAATCAGAAATTTCATTAAATACAGCCTTAAAGAATTTGTATAAATGAGACTCGCTCCAGAATCTCTGCCAGCCAAGACTAAAAAACGGCTTAAAGAATTTTACAATCAGGAAAATTCCTGCAACACCAATGAACACGATTTTAAGAATTTTTAAAATCATATTCATAACTTCTTCAGAAATCCATTCACGGTTATCAAGCTTAGTTAACTGATCACGAAAATCGTTTGCAATATCCGGAGTTGGATCAGGCGGAATCATATTCTGATTGTAATAATGATTTTCGAGCCTCTGAGAAAGTTTGAGCAATTTTGATAAATCAATTAAACTGGAATTGCTGGAAAAAATTAAAGCGAGAATTAAAGACAATAAAAGAATTATGCAGCAGGTTTTTAAGACTCTGGATCTGTTGCGCAAAGTTTCTGTAAAACCTAAGCTTGCATAAAATGATTCCTTGGAGAAAAATCCCATGCAGATGCAAATAAAAAACAGGCTTATAAAAAATATAAATACAGAAACAATAATATAAAGGGTAAGCCGCGCCTGCCATGCCAATAAAATTAGCAGCATGACTATCGAAACTACAGAAAGTATAAAAAGGGTAGTCTGAGTTTTTTTAATGCTTATTCCAAGGTCTTTAATAAAAAGATTATCACGAAAAAGGTGTTCAACTAATGCTTTGCCTTTTTTATCTTCACAGTGAATTATAAATATCTGATGACGGAGAAATAAATCATGAATGCGGTTTGTAATAAGATATTGAACGATTAATGAAATAAATAAAAAAGAATTAAATTTACGTCCGAATATAAAAAATGCGGCGGTCATCATTAAGATCATATAAATAATCATAAACCTGAAGTGGACACCGGCATTAGATTTTTCATTTACAAATAGATGCTGGATCAATACATAAATTATGCCCGAAAAAAATGTGATTATAAACGTAAAAATATTTATTGCATTCGGAGCTTCCTGAATTTCTAAAACTTCATTTATTACTCCCAGAATTATAAACATAAAGGCCGTTGAACTTGTAAAAACTAATAATCTGTGACTAAAATAATTCTTTTCCATTTTTTAATATCCTCAGATTTTTAGTATTAAAGTTTTCGTTTCCGGCTGATAATTTTATAAAATATGTTTCAACTTCTTTTGGACCAATTTCATAAAACAGAGTTCCAGACGGAAGTTTTTTTTCAAATTGCAACATTGAATTATAGGGAAGCTTACCGGGTGTAGTTTTAATTACAGAAAGCAAATCAAGAATAAAATCTGTCTGATTAAGCTTTGGTTTTAAAAACGGAAAATCTTCGCTGTAAGCTGCAAAACCGCAGCGCATCTTATGAAGGCCGGCAGTTAAAATTATACTTGCCGCAATTTCAATTGCCTTTTCTGAATACCACCTCATTTCTTTTAAAGGATAATCATCTTCGGCAAGATTTAAAAAAACAAAAACAGGAACATCATAAGTGTAGTCATATTGATTGATATAAAGCTCATTGCATTTTGCACTCGCACGCCAGTTTACACGCCTTATGCTGTCTCCATTTTTATACGGCCTTATACTTTTATGAAGCGTAATATCTTCAAAAATCGGATTCATAATTTTTTCAAAGCCGCCTGGAATTCCCGGCTGTAAAAAAGTCTGAAAATTTATTCTTGCAGGTCTTACAGTAATTTTAGTTTTGTCTTCAATAATTTTTTTTATTTCGAACAGACCGAGAGGATCAGAAAGAGTAAGCTTTAGCGGACCTGCAGAAAATAAACCTCGTTCCAGAGCTGTTACATTATAGGTCAGCCTTAAATTTTCTTTTGGACGGAGCATACAGGTATCTGTATTTTTATCCTTTTGAATTCTTAGGAAAGGAGCTTCATCAAAATAATAGCAGAAAAATGCAGGCAAAAATGAATAGTTTTTAAGGAACAGGATGACATCTGAATTTTCGTTACATGCAAGCTTTAATGTTTTAATTGTATGAACAGCATCTATATTCTTTAAAAGATTTCTTGAATACAAATATGAAAACAGAAATGTAAAAATGAATGCAAGACATACAATCTGTACAATTTTAACGGGAAATATGAGAAAAAAAATTATGCATATCGTTAAAGCCGTTTTTGTAACCGGTGATGTTTTAATCAAGTTTTACTCCTGCCTTCCAATTAATTTTTTGCCTTTATACGTGGGCAGAAAATTCTGGAATCGGAACCTGCATCAAAATATCACTGATTATTGATTGAGCAGTAAATCCTTTTAAAACAGATTCACTGGAAAGAATAACTCTGTTTACAAAAACATTTTCTGCAAGCTCCTTAACATCTTCCGGAGTTACAAAATCTCTTCCTGAAATTGCAGCATAAGCCTGGCACGCTTTATACAAAGCAATTGTTCCACGAGTAGAAACACCGGCTGCAAGCCTTGAATCGTTTCTTGTTTTTTCTGCAAGTTCAACAATATAAGATAAAACAGAATCTTCAACATGAATTGAAACCGCTTCTTCCTGACAATCCAAAATGTCCTGATTAGAAACACAAGGCTGAACATTTTCTACAGGATGAACGGTCGAGCGCTGATTTGTAATTATTAATTTTTCATCTTCTGCAGAAGGATAGCCTAAAGAAAGCATCATTGTAAAACGGTCTTTCTGAGCTTCCGGAAGTGGAAAGGTACCTTCCGATTCAACCGGATTTTGAGTCGCAATTACAAAAAATGGCTTTTCCAATTTGTAAAGGTTACCGTCTGCACTTACCTGACTTTCTGCCATACATTCAAGAAGGGCAGACTGAGTACGCGGTGTTGCACGGTTCAATTCATCTACAAGAAGAATTGAAGAAAAAACCGGTCCCTTTCTGAATTCAAAATTCTGTTCTTTTGCAAGATAAATGCTGCTTCCAGTTACATCAGAAGGCATTAAATCTGGCGTACACTGAATTCTCGAAAAAGAAAGCGATGTAGATTTGGCAAGAGCCTTTGCTAAAACAGTTTTACCGGTTCCCGGAACATCTTCCAAAAGAATGTGCCCGCCGGAAAATAAGCAGGAAAGAACCTTATCAATTATTTTAGGATTTCCTTTATAAACAGTCTGAATTTGTGATTTAATTTTTTTAGATACTTCTTCTATTTTTGACATATATTTATTATATCATTGAATTTGATTTTAGCATACAGTAAAATGCGGACTATGACTAAAGAAGAATTTATATTCCGTTTACAGGCAAAAAAAGAGATGGAATTTGTTTACAAAGGAAAAACTTATTCCCTTACTTACGATACTGAAAATGGAAAAGATTATATTGTTTTCGGCAGAACTTTTGAAGGAAAAAAATATGATTCCTATGGAAGTTTAATGAATGAAGCCAAAATAGATAATCATTTTTTTAAGGATATGCTCGAAGATTTAGATGAAAAATAATCAGATAAATATGACAGAAGGTTCCATTCTTGGAAAGCTTCTTCAATTTTCAATTCCTTTAATTTTCTCAAATTTACTGCAGTTACTTTTTAATGCAGCCGACGTAGTTGTAGTCGGACGTTATGCAGGTTACGAATCTCTTGCTGCAGTAGGTTCTACAGGTTCTTTAATTAATCTGCTTATTAATCTTTTTACGGGACTTTCTATAGGAACAAATGTCGTTGCTTCTCATTTTTTTGGAGCAGGAAAATCAAAAGAACTTCAGGATACGGTTCACACTGCAATTTTACTTTCCTTTTTAAGCGGAATTATTTTAACTGTTGTCGGAATTTTCGGGGCGACCTTTATTTTGAGCCTTATGCAGTGTCCGCCCGAAGTTCTGGAACTTGCTGCAACTTATCTGAGGATTTACTTTGCCGGAATAACAGCAACAATGGTTTATAACTTTGGAAGCGCATTATTACGTTCAAAAGGTGATACTTTACGAACGCTTTTCATTCTGTTTCTTGCGGGAATCATAAATCTTTTACTGAACCTTCTTTTTGTAATTAAATTCAATATGGGAGTTTCGGGAGTTGCCTACGCAACTGTAATATCCCAGTCGCTTTCTGCAGTAAGTGTAATTATAATCCTTCTTACAGAACAGGATGATTTTCATTTAAATATCCGCAAACTAAAGCTTACGCCTCAGATTCTTGCAAAAATTGTAAAGGTCGGTTTACCGGCAGGTTTTCAGGGAATAATGTTTTCTTTTTCAAATGTAATAATTCAGTCTTCAGTAAACTCATTTGGAAAAATTATGATTGCAGGAAACTCTGCGGTAGTAAATATTGAAGGCTTTATTTACACCTCAATGAACGGATTTTCGCAGGGCGGATTGACTTTCTGCTCACAGAACGCAGGTGCAAAAAAGCCTGAGCGCATTAAGAAAGTTGTATGGACTGCACAGGCCTCTATCATTGTAATAGGCGGCGTAATGAGTGCAGCCGCTTATATATTCGGCCGTCCGCTCATTGGAATATTTACAAAAGAACCTGATGTAATTGAAGCCGGAATGATTCGACTTGCAGTAATTATGTCTACATATTTCTTATGCGGAATGATGGATTCCATGGCAAATATAATCCGCGGAATAGGGCATTCGCTAATGCCGGTAATTTCTTCTTTAAGCGGCGCCTGCATTTTTAGAATAATATGGCTTTTTACAATTTTCAGGATTCAGTATTTTCATACGCCGACAGTCATTTTCCTGTCTTATCCGATTTCCTGGATATTAACATTCATAGTAAACTTAATTTTCTACAGAAAATACATAAAAGAGTTTGAAGAAAAACTGGCTGGCTCGGAATAAAAACATTTTAGTTAATGCATTTTTGCTAAGATGATTTATTAAACTGTAAAATAATTAATACAGAGAATTAAGGTTTCCTGCAATTTTTAAAAGCTTTTCTTTGTCATTCATAGCAGGATCTTCCAGAACAGTTTCTAAAAGTTCATTAAGTATAACACCTATTTTTTTGCCTGCAGGAATTCCCATATTCATTAAATCTTTTCCGTTTACTTTAAGGTCTTTTAGGGAAAGTGCTTCATTTCGTAACTGAATTTCTTTGATACGGTCTTTTAATTCAAGCAGAAGATCACATTCGGCGCTGTCTTTATAGGAAACTTCTTTGTTGTATTTTCCGTACATATCAGCAATTCTTAATGAACACAAATCATCTACATTTTCGTAACCGACTTTAACAAGAAAGCGTCTTATGGCAGAACTCGTCCAGTCCTTTGTATAATGAAACATATGATTTTTTACAAGAAGACAGACTTTATTAATTTCTGCGTTAGAAAACTTCAGTCTTGTCATAATCTCTTTTGTAATTGTTTCTGAATAAACTTCATGACTATAAAAATTTACAATGGACAAACCATTTTCCGTACGTTCTGTCCGCGCCTGTAGCTTTCCAATATCATGTAAAAGGGCAGCCAGACGAACCGCAGGATTATCCTTAGGAGCACCGTCGCAGGCATAAATAAGATGATCAAGAACATCAAAAACATGATAGCCGCGGTCATCTTTCTGAATGCAGTTCCTGCAGTTAATTAATTCAGGAATAAAAATCTTTAATATTCCGGTTTCTTCAAGCAGTTTAAGGCCAACACTCGGCTTTTCCGCAGCAAGAATTTTCATAAATTCATCGCGGAATCTTTCTACCGAAATTGAAGCTGTTTTTTTAAGAACATTTTCATCAGAAAGGCTTTTAAAGGTATTTTCTTCAATCTTAAAATTTAATTTGGAAGCAAAGCGGATTGCGCGGACAGGACGAAGTCCGTCTTCAAGAAAACGTTCATTAGGATCGCCAACAGTTCTTATAACCTGCTTTTTAATGTCTTCAATTCCTCCATAAGGATCTACAATTGAATTATCCTGAAGATTAACTGCAATTGCGTTCATTGTAAAATCACGGCGGGCAAGATCTTCTTCAATTGTTGCAGCATAATTTACAGAATCGGGGTGACGTCCGTCTGAATAACCGGCTTCTGTTCTGAATGTCGTTACCTCAATTTCATTTCCCATAAAGTGAACAGTAACGGTTCCGTGCTCGATTCCTGTAGGAACAACAAATTTAAAAAGTTTTATTACATCCTGAGGAGTTGCATTTGTTGCGACATCATAATCCGAAGCCTTTTTATTTAAAAAAATATCACGAACCGCGCCGCCTACCAGATAGGCTTTAAATCCGTTTTCTTCAAATACAGAATAGAATTTATGTAGGATTGAAGGTAATTCAACTTTTTTTGTCATTGTAAACCTGCCGAAACAAAGTTTATAGTACTCGAAAATCCCAATTCAATCAAACAGATAATTATTGATGCAATTAAAAAAATCAGATTGATTATATTCCTGAAATGTTTTTTTTCGGTAAATATTTTTATAAAAGTTTCTAAAACAAGAATTATTGAAATTGCAGTTGCCAGAAGAGAACTGTATGAAAGAGTATTTAAAATAATCTTTTGGGTTGTGTCCAAAAATGTCTGATAATTTCCGACTATGTACAGCAAAAGCATAATAAGGCTGAAAAAGATTAATGTAAGATCAAATAACATCATTAACTTATAAGTTCTTACATTGGAGATAATCTTTCTCTGATATTTAACCTTATTTTTTGCTGCAGATTTTTTTTTCATTACTTGATGATTATCGGCTTAAACTGATATACTATCAAGTCATGAAACGATTTTTTTTGTGTCTTATGATACTTGCTGTATTCTTTTCTGCAGTTTTTTTTGTAGGATGGACACAGTTCCGTATAAAACCGGGATATGCCGGTGTTGTAGTTTCTAAAACAGGCGGGATTTCACAAACTCCGGTACAGAACGGAGTTTTTTCGTGGTACAAGGAATTTCTGCTTCCTTCAAATGCCCGCTTAGTTATTTATTCAATCGAACCTTTAAATATTTCAAAGACAATTTCAGGCTCACTTCCATCAAGTCAGTATTATTCAGAGCTTGGAAAAGATTACAATTTCTCTTACAGTCTGGAATTCAATTTATCGCTTACAGTATCTGCAGAAGGTTTATGCAGTCTGATGCAGGACAATATAATTAAGGATCAGGAATCTCTAAATCAATATATTGAACAGTGTGCCAGTTTGATAGCTCAAAGAGCCGCAGATTATTATCTAAAAAAAGCCGCTTCTTCAAGCTCTTTCAGGCCTGAACAGATAAGAAGAGAAGATTTATACAGAAGCTTAAAACTTTATGAAGAATGCCCGTGGATTGAACTATCTGTATTTTCTGTAACTTCATATGAAATTCCAGATTTTGAACTTTATGAATACGTAAGGAATAAAGTAATATCCGGCTCAAAAGAGTCTATAAATACGATTATTGAAAATTCACTGTAAATCGCAATAAAATAGAATAGGGTGGTAAAAATGAAAAAAATAACCGGAATACGCGGCGCAGTCTGCTGTGAAAACACAAAAGAAGAAATTACGGAATATGTATGCCGCATGATAAATAAAATAATCGAAATGAACGGCCTTAAGGAAAAAGACATCATTTCCATGCATTTTACCATTACAAACGAAATTACAACCTTAAATCCATGTACGGCTTTAAG
>CAMVBP010000018.1 GCA_947165795.1 uncultured Treponema sp. | reverse complement strand
AGCTGCAAAATAACGGGGAGTTTAAGGAAATATGGAATTTTTATTATCTGTCATTCTTTCAATTCTTCACAAAAAGCCTAAGTCAGAAAACTTTAAGCATGCTAAACGTTACTGGAAGCATCATGCACCGTTTTTTTCTTTTTCTAAAACAGTGCTTATTTGCTCCATGCTCTTTTTGTACATTCCGCTTTTTGTAATAATTATTTTTTCTTTTAATTCAAGCGAAAGTGCTCATATGACCGGTTTTTCTTTCCGCTGGTATGAAGAATTATTTTTAAATTCACTTCCACTGTGGAAAAGCCTTTTATACAGCGCAATAGTTGCAATTCTCTCTGCAGTAATCGCAACTGTTCTCGGAAGCCTTGCGGCAATCGGTGTAAGCTGGTACAAGTTTTTTGGAAAGCATTACATTCAGTCTATAAGCTTTTTACCTATGGTTCTTCCGGAAGTTATTATGGGTGTTTCGCTTTTGATTTTTCTTAGTGGAATCCACATGAATCTTGGTCTTACAACAATTACAATTGCTCATACAACCTTCTGTCTTCCATTTGTTTATCTTATGGTAAATTCCCGTGTAGATGAATTTGATTATTCTATTATAGAAGCAAGTCATGATCTGGGAGCTACAGAAAAACAGACTCTTTTTAAAATCATAATTCCTTCAATTTTCCCTGGAATTATGAGCGGTTTTATGATGAGCATTACTCTCTCAATAGAAGACTTTGTAATTACTTCTCTTGTAAATGGAAATGTGGAAACCTTACCTATTTTTGTTTACAACATGATAAGACACGGCGTAAGTCCGGTAATTAATGCACTTTCATTTGTTCTTATTATGTTTCTGGGACTTATTGTTATTCTCCTGCGCAAAGGAATTAAAAGCTTTGCGGCAGCAAAATAATCGAATTACTGCATATCGTTTATGTCGATAATGCCAAATTAATTATATAAGGAAACGAAAATGAAAAAATTTTCAAAAATCATTCTTGCATGCTGTACTGTAGTTGCAGCATTTATGCTTGCTTCCTGCGAAAAGAAGCAGACCTTAAAGCTTTACAGCTGGACTTACTACACTCCAACCGATGTAGTAAAAGCATTCGAAGAAGAATATAACTGTAAGGTTATTGTTACAGACTATGATTCTAACGAAACAATGTTCAGCAAGCTTACAAACGGCGGCGCAAAAAGCTTTGATATTGTAGTTCCTTCTCAGGATTATGTAGAAATTATGATGGAAAAAGGAATGCTCCAGCCAATCGTTCAGGAATTGTTCACAAACAGAAGTAAAATTAATCCAAAAGTTCTGGAAAAAGTAACTTACGATCCTCAGATGATTTATGCAGTTCCATATTATTACGGTGCATCTGGAATCAGCGTAAATAAAAAGAAGGTTCAGGGCGGTTATGAACGCACCTGGAATATTTTCTCTGATCCAAGATTTAAGGACCACGCTTCTGTAATGGATGATTACCGTGAAGTTATTGGCGATGCGCTCACCTATCTTGGCTACAGCGTATGCACAAAAGATGATGCTGAATTAAAGGAAGCTATTGATCTTATTAAAAACGATTGGATTCCTAACATTGTAAAAATAGATGCAGAAGGCTTTGGAAAAGACTTTGCTCGCGGAGATTTGTGGCTTTGTCAGGGGTATGCAGAAGTTGTTTACGGCGAAGTTCCTGAAAATGAATGGGATGATACTATAGACTTCTTTATTCCTGAAGACGGAGGTCCATCATACCTCGACAGCATGTGTATTCTTAAAGATTCAAAGAATCCAGAGCTTGCTACTGAATTCATTAATTTTATTCACAGACCGGAAAACTATGCAAAATTCCTTGATTTCTTCCACTTCCCTTGTTATGTAAACCCGGAAGCTGAGCAGTATATGACAACTACACCTTTCTATTCTGCAAGTGTTCTTGAAAACTGTGAACTTAAGTATAATCTCGGCGAATATCTTGATAATTATTTTGCTGCGTGGGAAAAATTAAGAATTTTAAACTAAAGTTATTAAGAAAATACGCCGATAATAAAAGAGTATTATTCTAAGGCAATAACTGCCCGGAATAATCCTCTTGAAATAAAAAAAGTTTGACTTCTTAGTAATTAGAGCATAAAATAATCTGCGAGGGGCTTTCAAGAGTTTATCTTTTTGAAAGCCTTTTTGTTTATCAGCAATTTTTGCAACGCAAAAAAAACATTAAAAAAAAGTGAAGAAAAAAATGGATTTAGACCTTTCATTAGTACTAGAAAATATAACTTCTCCTGTAATAGTTGCAACACCTGTAAAAGATGAAGCAGGTCGTATTGTTGATTTTGATATTCTTTATACCAACGAAGCAGTAAAATGTGCGGTTGGCTATATTATTAAACAATATAAACGATGGTCTGAATTCGAAGCTTCAATTACTTCTGATGTGCCATGGTACAAAATGGCACTGGATGCAATTGCCGGAAGACAGGGCGAAGAAGCAAGATATTTTTCTCCTTCCACAAAAGCCTGGTACCAGATAGAAATGAATTATCTTCCGGACCAGAAATATGTAATAGTTAATTTTACGGATATCACTTCGGAAAGAAAATATTACGAAAAATTAAGAAAAACCCTTATTACAGATCCGTTAACTGGTTTTATGAACCGCGCCGGATTTGAAGAAACCTTCAGCATAGAAATTGAATCTACAAGATTTTCTAAAACTTATGCTGCCCTTCTTATTGTAGATATTGATAACCTTAAAAACATAAATGATTCTAAAGGAACTAAAGAAGGAGACGCCTTAATTAAGCAGGTTTCCGATACTTTTAAACAGTTCCAGAGAGAAAATGTTCAGGTCTTCCGCTATGGTGATGATGAATTTGCTTTAATTATTTCAAAATTCAGTTCTATAGACAGCATTGTAAACTTTATTGACTGTATTTACGAAGCATTCCAGATTAAGCAGATAGGACTTTCTGGCGGAGTTTCATTTTTCCCGGAGCATTCAGAATTAAAAGATGAGCTTATTAGATTTGCAGACATGGCAATTCATTATGCAAAGAAAAACGGAAAAAATAACTTTGTATATTTTGAACCGGACATGCAGAGAGCCTTCATTCAAAAATTAACATTGCAGACAAAAATGACAACTGCAATTATAGAAGGTAACTTCCGCCAGTATTATCAGCCGCAGTTTGACATAAGAACAGGAGAACTCAGAGGTTTTGAAGCCCTGCTCAGATGGAAAGACGAAGAAATGGGCGATATTTCTCCTTCTGTTTTTATTCCTATTGCAGAAGAAACAGGACTTATTATTCCAATCGGAAGATGGGTTATGAAGACTGCAATTTCTACACTTAAAACCTGGGAAGAAAAATATAATTTTGAAGGAATTATTTCCGTAAATGTTTCTACAGTTCAGCTTATGCAGGACAGCTTTATGGATGAACTTATAGAACTGCTCTCTACCTTCCAGATTAATCCTGATCATCTTGAAATTGAAATTACAGAAAGCGTTATGATTAAAAACATGACGACTGCCATTCAAAGACTTGAACAGATAAGGGACATGAATATAAGAATTTCTCTTGATGATTTTGGAACAGGTTATTCTTCTTTAAGTTATCTGCAGAAGCTTCCGCTTAATACACTTAAAATTGATAAGGCATTCATTAATAACATTACTGCAGAAGACGGAGTTCAGGCAAATATTACCCAGTCTATAATCAATATGGTTGGAAAAATGGGTCTTGAAACAATTGCCGAAGGTGTTGAACACACAGACCAGCTTGATCTTCTTGATAAGTTTAACTGCAATATTGTTCAGGGATTTTTGCGCGGAAAACCAATGCCGTTTAATCTCTGCGACGCATATTTGGCAGGCGACAGTTCAAGCTTACTTAAGAACTGATTCCGCGCCGAAGCACAACTGTAATTTACTGATTATTTTCGCTCCGCTAATTTATTCTGTAAACGACGTATTTAACTCTTCCCTCTTCGACTGCTTTTTTAATTGAACGTTCGCGTTCCGTTAAATCAGATTTTCCGGTTTTAACTTCTACAAGTAAAACTTCATCGGCTTTGTTGTTTTCGCTTAAATTTGGAAATGCAAGAAAGTCTACAGGTTTTCCAATAAAATGAGCGTCTGAAGGATTACATGGAAAGTTAGGAAGATACGGTGCAAACTGTTCTGCAATCTGTCCGTTAATTACGGAACGCGAACGCTTAACTGCATCTTTGCGGGAAGAAAAGGATTTTTTAAAAAGTAAAATTATTAATATAACAGTTAAAAAAATCAGCAGAATAAAAACTGTAAAATAAACAGGAAAAGCTTTTGCAAAACTTATGATTGATTCAATAAACTTCATGCTGCCCGCCCGAAAATTAATTTGCCTGCATAAAACAGGCATCTGCCATGCGCTTATCGCCAAGCCTTAAATATTCTTCGCCCATTTTTGTAAAGAAAAACCTGTCTTCTTTTTTACCAAGCTCAAGTTCAATGGCGCGTTCATAAACATCTAAAGCAAGCTCATCAGAAATAACACCGTCTATATGATGATGAAGAATATTCAGTGTAAAAGCAATAACTTCCGGAAAGAAAATGTAAAAATATTGATAGGAATATTCCATTTTAATTATCTGTTCCAGAAGAAGTATTGCATCATAATATTCTGCACGAATTACAAGTTCTTCAGCAAGAATATAACCGTAATCCATAAAATCTTCGCGGGTAAACCATTTTTTTAAAGTAAATTCAGGATTGGAAGACTGAAGCCTTATAAACTCTTTAACTGCTTCATCTTCTTTCTGGTGCATGAGTGTATAAAAAACAAATTTACATTTACTTTCTTCGTCGTCGCGGTCTTTAAGCCATTGATAATAATTAAAGGAATCACCGGAGCTTTTATGGAATTGTCCATGCATAAAAAAAGATTCATTAAAAATGTTTCTCTGACGGTTATCTGAAAGAACTCTGTAGGCCTGAACAATTTCGTTGAATTTTGTTTTATCGGATGTAGAAGTATTTGCATCGGGATGAAAAAGTTTTGCTTTTTCGCGATAGGCTTTTTTTATTTCTGCAAGAGTAGCATTCTGTCTTATTCCAAGTATCTTATAAAAATCTTTCATAAATATTGAGGCACCAGAGTTCAGTTAGTCATTCAAATGCTTATATTAAAACGCCTTGAATATTTTTTCAATATCGGGTTTTTGTACGACTAAAACAGGACATCCGCAGCTTACTAAAATTTCATTTTCTTCGCGGCTAAGCATTGTTTTTTTATTTGAATGTTTTCCGCCGCCGCCAATAAGAATTAAATCTGCTTCAAACTTTTCTGCCGCCTTGATAATTTCGGTAAAAACGCCGCCATAAAGAAGTTCAGCTTCGCTGTGTACGCCCTTTGATTTTGCAAGGTTCTGAACATATGCAAGATAACTTTTTCCATCGGCAGTAAGCTCTTCTTCAAAATCGGATTTTTCGTCTGCAATTAAAAAACGGTTGTTCATTAAAAATTTTAATGTGGCTGTATCGACTACATATACAAATTTAATCTGCATATTGTAAGTTCTTGCCATCATAATGGAATACATTGCTGCGTCGATTGAAGTTTTTCTGCCGCTTACGGCTACAATACATTTTTTAAAAAAAGATTTTGACATAAATTCTCCGAATTAAAGAGTCATTTTACATTCCTCTTTTTCAAAGCCTTAAGAACAAAAACATTTTCGCGTTCCCGTTCTTCCAAAACACTTTCTATATAACTTTTTGTTTCTTTTGCCTGCGGAATAATCATTTTATCCAGCGCATTTACACGCCTTTGGGTTTTCTTTACTTCCATAGCAAGACGCCAGACAATTGTACGGATAGAAGCCATTTGAGTAAGCAAAGACAATAATTCAAAAAGCTTGTCTATTGTATTATCGGTATTTGCGTAAGTTCCAATTAAAGAATAAAACAATTCCTTCTGCGGCAGAGAAACGTCGATTGTAGAAAAAGGAATTCCGCCGATAGAAACTTTTCTTTCATTCATTTCAAAATTATAATGAACTGAATAAGCAATTCTTTCTATCTGATCTGCACCATCTAAAAGTAACATTCTGCGGATTGCAGGATAAGCCTTTGCTATTACCTTATCTATATCATTTTCCAGAAGCTTTACTTTTTCGACAAGGCTCATTAATTCCCGAACAAGAATTTCACGTTTTTCTTCCAGAAGTTCATAACCATTTAAAGAAACAGAAAGCTGTTCTTTAACTGCGAGAAGGTTAGATTTTGTTGGTGCAACGTTCTGTCTTGCCATATTTATTCCTGCTTAGGAAGATATTTTTCAATAAATTCCGGCTTAATTCGTGTAAGTTCTTCATGAGGAAGTTCAGAAAGAATTTTCCAGCCAATATCCAGAGTATGTTCTATTGTGCGGTCTTCGTATTCATCCTGATTAAAGAATTCTTCTTCAAGTCTCTTTCCAAAATGAAGATATGCTCTGTCCAGTTCCGAAAGCTCTTCTTCGCCGATAATTGCGGCAAGGTTTCTTATGGACTTTACCTTTGAGTATGCGGCAAACAGCTGGCTCGAAACATTTGCATGATCTTCGCGTGTCATATCCGGACCGATTCCGTCTTTCATAAGGCGAGAAAGGCTTGGAAGTCCAGAAACAGGAGGATAAATACCTTTCTGATCAAGCTCACGGCCAAGAACAATCTGACCTTCCGTAATATAACCGGTTAAGTCCGGGATAGGATGAGAAATATCATCATTAGGCATTGTAAGAATTGGGATTTGTGTAATTGAACCTTCACTGCCCTTTACGCGTCCTGCCCGTTCATACAATTCTGCAAGATCCGAGTACAAATATCCCGGGTAACCTTTACGTCCTGGAACTTCTCCGCGCGTTGTAGAAATTTCACGGAGTGCTTCGCAGTAGTTTGTCATATCTGTCATTACGACAAGTACGTGCATTCCTTTTTCAAAAGCAAGATATTCAGCGGCTGTAAGTGCACAGCGCGGTGTAATTATACGTTCAATAGAAGGCGCATCTGCAAGACTCTGGAACATTACTACATTTGCTAGAACTCCGGACTCTTCAAAAGTGTCTACGAAGAATTTTGCAACATCGTATTTAATTCCCATTCCTGCAAATACCATAACGAATTTTTCGTTACTGTTGCGGAGCTTTGCCTGTCTTATAATCTGAGCCGCAAGTCTGTTATGCGGCAAACCGTTTCCACTAAAAATCGGAAGCTTTTGACCGCGAACAAGTGAGTTCATTCCATCTATAGAAGAAATACCGGTCTGGATAAAATCGCGCGGATAAACACGCGCATATGGATTCATAGGATTTCCGTTGACATTACGCTTTTCGCTGGAAATAATTTCCGGGTATCCGTCGATTGGTTTTCCTAGTCCGTTAAAGACACGTCCAAGAAGGCCTTCACCAACTCGCAGTTCAAGCGGCTCTTCAAGAAATTCAAAAGAAGAAGATTCCAGGTCTATTCCGGTTGTATTACCAAAAATCTGAACAACAACAGCGTCATCAGAAATATCTACAATCTTTCCGGTTCGTTTTTCGCCAAGACGATCGCGTACATAAACAGTTTCATTATAAAAAACATTTTCTGTACGGCGAAGAACTACAATTGGACCGTCGACTGCTGTAATACCTCTATATTCAGTTCCTTTCATATCAAACCTCAATTAATTCTGACTGTCTACAGAATAAAGCCGCTCAAGTTCACCAAGCTGAGAATCCAGATTCTCCCGAACCTTTGCAATTTCCTGTATTTTGTCGTTTGGAATAGTCATTTTAATTCTTGTAATTTCTTCGCAAACCGGTAATGCAACAAGCTGAGCAAGTGTAGCACCAGCCTTAATGCATTTTAAAGCGCGTCTGTAATATTCCATTATCAATTCAAGAATTGAAATTTGTTTTTCTGTTGAACAATATTTATCGATATCGTCAAAAGCATTCTGCTGTAAGAATCCGTTTTTAATCATATCTGCAGTCTTTAAAACAAGACGGTCTACAGAAGGCAATGCATCCGGTCCGATAAGGCGGACAATCTGCTCAAGACGATTTTCGTTTTTCAAAAGCTCAAGCGCTTCCAGGCGGAGTTTTCCCCAGAGAGGATTATGAACTTCCCACCAGTCGCGAACTTCTTCTGCATATTCTGAATAGGAATCTATCCAGCCGATTGCAGGATAATGTCGCGCATTTGCAAGCTCGCGGTCGAGCGCCCAGAAACAGCGGATAAAGCGTTTTGTATGCTGAGTAACAGGCTCAGAAAAGTCACCGCCCGGAGGCGATACCGCACCGATAACAGAAACAGAACCTTCCTGACCTTCAAGGCTTATTACACGGCCTGCACGCTCGTAGAACGAAGCAAGTCGGGTTGGCAGGTATGCAGGGAATCCTTCTTCGGCAGGCATTTCTTCCATACGTCCCGAAAGTTCACGCAAAGCTTCTGCCCAGCGGCTTGTTGAATCTGCCATAATTGCAACATGAAGGCCCATATCGCGGAAATATTCTGCAAGAGTAATTCCTGAATAAAGAGAAACTTCACGCGCAGCAACCGGCATGTTTGAAGTATTTGCAATTAAGATGGTTCGTTCCATAATTGAACGGCCGGTTCGCGGGTCAATAAGTTCAGGAAATTCGGTAAGAACTTCTGTCATTTCGTTTCCGCGTTCTCCGCAACCAATGTATACAATTAAGTCTGCATCACACCATTTTGCAACGGCATGCTGTGTCATTGTTTTTCCTGTTCCAAATCCGCCTGGAATTGCTGCAGTTCCACCTTTAGAAAGCGGAAAGAAAACATCAATTACACGCTGACCTGTAATTAAAGGCTCTGTAACTCCAAGCTTCTGACTGTAAGGACGAGGCTTACGAACAGGCCAGTACTGAGCAAGTTTGATTTCTTCATCAAGTTCTGTAAGGCCGATTAAATCATCAACTGTGTAATCGCCGCTTCCCTTAAATGTTTTTAAAGTTCGTCCGCGGATTGTCGGAGGAACCATGATTTTTTCTGTTATTGAATCTGTTTCTTTTACAGTACCAAGTACCATTCCAGGCTTTATTGCATCGCCCGCAGAAACAACTGCATCAAAATGCCAGATTTTTGTTGAATCAAGAGGTTCAGAACGTTCTCCAGGTAAAAGGAAGCTTCCTGAATTTTCGAACATTTTCTGAAGCGGTCTCTGAATTCCATCATAAATATTTCCTACAACTCCAGGACCAAGCTTTAAAGATAAAGGACGTTCGGTACATACAACCTTTTCGCCGATATGCATTCCCGTATCTTCCTCATAAACCTGAATAGTTGCATTTCCTTTATTCTGGCGGATAATTTCTCCAATCAGTCGTTTTTCGCCGACATCTACTACATCGTAAAGACCGCAACCGTCAAGACCTTCCGCATAAATGATTGGTCCCGAAATGCGGGTAATTCTTCCTTCGATCATAACTGGCCTCCAAAAAGCGACTGTGAAAGTTCACTTCGGTTTTTATCCAGAACTTTGCTTACAGCCTGTGTAACAGTTAAACGGCATCTGAACGATAAATCTTCAGCTTCCAGAATAATTCCCTTTGGATTTTCCAGACCGGCTTCTTCTTCAATTACCAGTTTATTAAACTGAGTTTCTTTACATGCTAAAAGTTTATTTCCGAGATTTTTATTTAACACTTTTTCAACATCAGAAATAGAAAAACCGTAAATATATGCAGTAACATTTTTTGTAACAGAAGAAAAATCAAATTTTCCAACTGCAAGCTTTATCTGCTGTTCTACAGAAAGAGAAGAAAGATAATTATTAATTCCATTAATAATCTGCTTCTGCATAAAAGAAACCTGAAAACGTTCTTTTTCCAGCGGCAAGGTTGCTTTTTTATCGTTTTCCAAAGCCTGAATTTTTAATGAATAAAAATTAGTTTTATCTTCTTCTGCCTTTTTAATATTTTCAGAAACACTGGAAATTATTTTTTCACAATCAACTTCTGCCTGCCGAAGAATTCTATCGGCTTTTTTTCTGGCATCTGCCTGTATTTCTTTATCTAATATATCTGTAGACCTTAATTCCTGCATAATATTCCCTTATATATTTATACCTGCACACCAATTGCCTCTCGGATAGATTCAGACAAAGACTTTTTGCCTTCTACGTGTCCGCTGAGACCTGGAATTTCTACTATAAGAGGAAACTTTCCTGTTTTCTGCCAGGAAATTTCTTCTTCTTCTATCTGACTGGCGGCCTGTTCTGTAAGAATAAGAACCTTAGGAACTTCGCCCGAAGGAACGTTTACTATTCCACCCTTTCCCGTAACTCTGTTAAAAGCATCCAGAACTTCTGATCTGGTATCGGCAAAGGTTCCATCTACACCAATCAATTTAAAAGCAAGAACAATTTCCCGCTCGCCTATAATATAATATTTCACTTTAGTGCAATAATTTTTTTTCTTATCTGAACAAAATTAATACGGCAACGAGCATTCCCCAAAGACAAATACCTTCTGCAAGACCTACGAATGGCAATGCCTTTCCTGAAAGCTCAGGATTTTCGCTCATTGCACCCATAGCAGCCGCACCAATTTTTCCTACAGCCATTCCGGAAGCAATACAAGCCAATCCTACTGCAATTCCGGCAGCAAGATATTTAACTCCGCCAGAAGCACCGGCAGAAGCAGCAGACTGTGCAAACAATGATGAGCCTGCAAATAAAATTCCTAAAAAGCATAAAAATCTCTTTTTCATAAAAAACTCCTGTTATTCCACGTAAGTGGTCGAATCTTATATATTTTCAACACTAAACTTAAACGGTTTAAATTCCGTTCCAGTTTCGTGAAAGAATTTGCTGAAAAATTCATAATACTGCAATCTGATTACCTGAATTGCAACAATCATTCCTTCAAGAACAATAATAAGCGCATTTCCAAGAACCAGAACTACAATTCCAAAAACAGATGGAATACCTCCACACATTTTTGTAAGTGTAAGAATTGTAAAGTTTAATACTGCATGAGAAAGTGCAAAAGCACCTACACGCACAAAACTTATTGTATTAGAAAGATAACCCGAAATTACTTCTATGATTTCTACGACACTGGAAATTAAATAAGTTCCAAAGCCGTTCTCCAGAAGAGGCTTCTTTCCTTCCATTGCACGTTCAAACGGCTGTGCAAAAGCCGCAAAGAACAGCGAAACAAAAATGATGATTAAATCGTAAGCGGCAACTTTATGACCAGCAAGAACAACCCTTAAAACTGTTGCAATTACATACCAGAAGAAAACAGCACCGGCCAAACCGTTTTTACCGAATAAGGCTTCGCTGTACTTTTTTCTTATCAGATTATTGACAATATTAAGTAAAAGACCGCATGTATTAATTACAAAACCGATTGCAACCGCAACTCCAAATACACCGAACATTACAAGAATTGATTTTGGATCATCAGAAGGCATAAGATGAAGAATCTGTGCGCGAGGCTGTCCGAAAAGACCTGTTACCCATAAAGAGAAAGGTTCAAGGAGAGTTTCAGTTCCAAAAAATTCACCGGTTAAAAGTCCCATTATAGAACTTGAAATTCCAATAGCCATAAAAATAGGTGCAAACTTATTCCAGCCGCCAACCTTAATAATATTTTTAGCCATTAAAATTCCAAACAACAGGAAAAACAATCCCTGTCCGCAATCGCCGAACATAATTCCAAAAAGGATTGTAAAGAAAACTGCAACAAACGGGCTCGGATCAATTGTTCCGTAAATCGGAGAACCGTAAGAGAAAATCATTCTTTCAAAGCTCTTAACAAATTTTCCGTGTGTAAGCTTTACAGGAACATCTTCCTTGCCGGACATTACGCTTGGAACTTCATAAGGTTCATAAATTCTGATTGCAATACGGCCTTCTGTAAGTTCATCCAGTTCCTTCATATAAGACTCAGATTCCGATGCCGGAGTCCAGCCTGTAATTCTATAAACAAGATCAGTTGATTCAAGAGATTTTTTAACATCTTCAATCTGAACTGCAACAGAAAAACAACCTATAAGATTTTTAAACATGGCAGAATGAGTTTCGGCAAAATTCTTTTTCTGTTCTTCAAGCTCGCTTAAAGTTTTATCTGACAAATATTTCTGAGATTTAAGGCCTTCCAGAACATTCTGAGGAACTCCCTTAAAATCTGAAGGAATTTCCAATGGAACAAAATTAAAGGCGTTTAACTGAGTTTCCATTGCAAAGCGGCCTTTTTTAGAAGATGCAACAAGGATATGACTTTTATCACTTCCAAGAGGAATTACAACTGCATTTCCTTCAAGGGAATCTTTAAAGTCTTCATATTTATCTGCGGCAATTTTTCCAATTTTCAATGAAAGAAAAGAAAGATGTTCAAGCTCGGAATAAGAAACCTGAAGGTTGGAGAATGCCTGTGCTTCTTTATAAGCATCAGTAACCTTTAAATTTTCTTCTTTGGCAGTGGCAATTTCTTTCTGAAGATTTCTATAATTGTTAATAACATTTGCCGCATCATCACGGTCCTTTTCTGTAGGACGATGTAATAAAGCAACCGCAGCTTCTGACTGAATATCAGAATATTCAATTCCTAAATCATCTGCAGCATGGGTTAATTCTGTAAACATCTGATTATCAACATTAAGAATTTCATAAGATTCAGAATCTGTATTTTTTTTCTTAAGCTGAAACTGAAAATTCTGTTTTTTACCTATATATTCAATTACATTTTCAACGTCATTTTTTAGAACTACAAGTTCCAGAAGCTTCATTTGCGTTGTTTTTGCCATTCTTTCCTCCCTACTCCAAAATACCGGCAGCAGCCATAGCTTCTGAAGGATTTATGTTTAATCTGAGAGATTCCACTGCAGTCTTTATGCAATGCAATTCATATTTTTTTATTTTATACCAGCCGATAAGCGCACAAACCGACATAGGATACTGATGAAAAATTCTAAGTGCCATCTTATTCAGTTTTGTTCTGTTCAGCTGCTCTATCCATGAAGGATCTATCTGCCAGAGTCCTCCATCTACATTAGGATTTACAAGCTCACTGAATTTCCAGTTCTGCCAGACTTCATAATTATCAATAGGATAATCAAGAATTTTAATTGCCATGGAAGCAATCGGATCCTGAAGATTCTGTGAATCTGTAACATACAGCAGATTCTTTATTATATCATCTTTAGACATTTTATAGTAAATTTTTAATCTTAATGCCCAGACAATATTTTTTATAATATATTCTTCTTTATACATTTCAAGAAGAACTTCTCTGTCTTCGCCTTTTTCTGAATTCACAGATTTCCATAAATGCCTGATTAACTGTAGATCAAGTCGAAAATCCATCTGCTGCTGTTCGTGAATTTCGGGAACATGGTTGTACCAGGAAAAATCTGAATTTGCAGTTATTTTTGCAATATCCGGCCATGCGGTTAAATTCAACTTAGATAGTTTACCAAGATCTACAAAAACCGGCGGAACTGTCTGTCCGTTACAAAGACTGTCTGCGGCTTCCTTTAAATTTTCAATTTCGTAAACGTAGAGCTGATCAATTAATACAGAAGACGGTTTATCATAAAGACTGATAAAATATTTATATTGATCTAAGAATTTTGAAAATGCGGCTTTTTCTATCTGCTGAGCAAGAAGAACTTCGGGAACAAGAGGCACTGGTGTTTTAAAAAGCAAATTCCAGAAATCTTCCAGAGACTTCTGCTCAAATAAAATCTGCGCTTTATTCCCTATAAAAGATTTTCCGAGGATACCGCTTGCTTTTGCATAAATGAATGAACCAGCTCCATTTTTATCCATTTAGTGTAAGCCCCTCTAATTTCCAAAAAAAGATGCTTCAAGAGTTTTATTAAACTCCTGAGTATTTAAAGTTTTTTCTTCCAGAGAATTTTTAAAATTCTTAAGTTCATCGCTATATTTTTTATTTATATTTTCAACAGCCTGATTATATTCCGCTTCCATCTTTTTTGTAAGGGAATCATATTCTGACTTATATTTTTCATTATATTCGCTTTTAGCCTGAAGAATACGCTTATCGGCTTCTATTTTTGCTTCGTCTATAAGGGTTGCCGCTTCTTTTTCTATATCCAGAAGATGCTTAATAGTATCCAGTTCAACATTAGTTTCTGCCATAAGACCTCCTTATAATTCATAAGAAACAATTATATCATAAACCTGCTGCGAAGTTTTTGCAGCAAGAACTTCTTTTAAAAATTCCTGATTACTTACTAAAGACAGTATATCACGTAATGCAACTAAGCGTGACTGAGTATCATTTTCCTGAAAGAGAATTTCGAATATTAAATTTACCGGAACTGTTTTTGTGCTTTCGGGTTCAACTGAATCAAATTCAATAGGCTTTTTAGAAATTCCAATTGCAACGGTTGTTTTTGAAATTGATTTACAAACTGCATGCGGAACTGCAACAAACGGAAAAACTGCTGTACTTAATTTTTCTTCGCGTGCGAGCAAAGCTTCTAAGGCTTCTGCCCTGTTTAAGGAAGGATTTGTAGGAATAAAAAGTTCGAGAAGTTCTGCAAAACATTCTTCTTTTTCTGAACTTTCAAGTCCAACTTTTATAGCATCAGGAAAAAGAAACGAACTAAGCATATGCGCCTGCCCTATTTTACAAAACTTCTCTCCAAAAGTTTTTAAAATATTTTTTAGTATATATATAAAAATTATTACTCTGCTTCAGAATCATCTTCTGAGTCTTCTTCTGCTTCATCAGATTCTGATTCTTCTACAATTTCTTCATCTTCTTCATTTGACTCTGCCCACCAGCTTGAAGAAGTATCTTCTACTGTAACAGCAGCTTCTGTTGATTCAACAGCCTGTGGAACAAGATCCTTTTCCAATTTTGGATTTCTATTTACAAGAGCAAGTCCAACTGCAAGAAGGAAAAATAAAACAACAAGAACAAATGTAGTTTTTGTAAGGACACTGGCAGAATGAGAACCAAATGCAGCTGTACTGCGGCCTCCAAGAAGACCTCCCATTCCATTTTCTCCATCATCCTGAACTAATACCAAAAGAACAAGAAGAACACAAACTATAATAAATGCAACTAAGAGCACTACACCAATTGTATTCATTTTTTAATTTCTCCTATAAGAACTTCAAAGTCCGCCTTTGCGGTTGTAAAAATAAGTTTAAATATAATAATAGAAAGGACTGAGTTAGTCAACAGTACCAAAAACCGGGGTTACCCGCGGTAAAAATTAATCAGACAACCGGCGAGAATAATCTTACGCTCGTCGTCTGTGAGGTCGCCTGTTGAAAGTTCGAACTCGTTTACCTTTCCGTCTGCCTTAACAGCATATGCTTTGCAGCTTGGAAGCTTTTCTTCCACCATTTTCTTTACATCCGGAATAAATACATAGTCGCCGTTTGCAAATGGAAGATTCTTGTCTCCATCCTTGTAAAGGAATGGAAGCATACCCCAGTTGATGAGGTTTGAACGGTAGCGCTTTGTAGCATATTCGTTTGCAATGTTAGCCCAGCCGCCAAGGACCTTCTGGCAGCTTGCAGCCTGTTCGCGGGCAGAACCGTCTCCTGGCTTTACAGCAAAGATTGATGAACCAAGACCAGCTGCTTCTGCACGTGCACCAAAGCCTGCAGAGAATTTATCAAGTGCAGCTGCAGCACTTTTTACTTCAGCCTTAACCTCATCAGCTCCATCACGAACTGCCTTAGCGCGGCCTACGTATGCTGGGTCGCGGCGGCTCAATGTGAACTCAGCCAATCCAAGAGGATTTGAACGGAATGATGAAGTTTCTCCAGAAGGAATAAGTTCATCAGTTGTTGTTACAGGATCATGAATCTCTGAAACAATCTTAATCAAAAGGTCGTCGCTCAAAGGCTTCATTGCAGGCCAGTCCTTAATGTTTGGACCAAACTGAATTTCAACCTCAGGATGAGCAACTCCCTTAGAATCATATACGCGTTTTTCGTAAATGGCTTTATCAAAGAAATATTTCTTTCCACTGAACTCTGTATCAAATTCTGTTGCGGCTGTAAGGAAGCCCTTGTTTGCAGCAGTTGCGGCAATTGAGCGTGCATCCATAAGAGCAACGCTTGAAAGCTGTCCGTTCTGAATCTTAGAACCTTCACGGTTAGGGAAGTTTCTTGTAGAGTGACGGATAGAGAAGGCGCCGTTAGCAGGTGTATCACCTGCACCAAAACATGGACCACAGAAAGCAGTCTTAACAACAGCACCGGCATCAATCA
>CAMVBP010000017.1 GCA_947165795.1 uncultured Treponema sp. | reverse complement strand
GAGGATTATTTGCCTTTTTCAAAACTAAAAAGCTTAAATAAAACAGATAAAATCTTTTTATTGATTACAGTCATTCTTACAGTTACATACTTTCTTTCTTTTCTCAGAACTACCGATATGTCTAAAAAGAACGGTGTAAAAAGTGCACTCGTAAATGAAAAATACCTGCCTTCAATTTCCAGATTCATCATAAAAGGCGATAATGTTCTCTCGATTCAATATAACGGAACTTTCTGGACAATTACAGAAAATAATTCCGGAAAATCTATTCCTGCAGATGAAAAAACAATAAATAATTTTCTAACGGAATTAACAAAAGTTCGTAATATGTACAAAATATCAGACAAAAATAATTCAAAAACTAACTATTCTTTGTCTGACGGTTCAGAAATAACGCTCAGATATTATTATTCAGATAAGGCAAAAGATTTTTATGATATAATTTTTGGCGGACATGACTTTTCGAATAACAGCCGTTACATAATGTCCGGGAAAAATACTGCCGTTTACGAAATTGATACAGGCTTAGACACTTATATTACAACTTCAGTTCAATTCTGGAGTGAACCTTTTATAATTTCTTCTTTAGCCGCAGAATTAAAAAACGGAATAAAAGAAACTGATGTTCAGGCTTTTTACTGCAATGAAGGCGAGGCTCCGTTATTAAAAAAAGATTTTCCTGCAAAGCTGCTTGAATTAAGACATGGCGGATTTGCAGAAAATTTTGATGAAGATGAAAATAAAAACGTACTGAACTGTTATATTGTACTTGGAAATAAAAAGGAAATTTACTTTTCAGTTTATGAAACTTCAAGCGAAAGCTATTATAACATCAAGGCAGAATACGGAAATTATACTGCTTATTATAAAATCAGTGCGTGGACTTATAAAAGTATAAGGGAAATGATGTTATAACCAAAATGTGCAAGAAATACAGGAATTATCAGACCGTATTTTTTATAGCATATCCTTAAAATTATGTGTGCACAAAGCGCATTCAAAAAAGCTAAAAAGCCTAAATAAATATGTGCAGCCGCAAATAATAAGGCTGTTAAAACTTCAGTAATTATTTTAATTATTTTTCCATTCCATTTTTTTTCCAGAAAAGTAATAAGCGAAAAGGGAAGGAAAAATCTGTAAATAACTTCTTCAAAAAAAGCAGAAAATAAAAATGTTAAAATACAGAAAAACCAGGTTAAAAAAGTCCCGGGGCGTTCAACCTCAAGACTGCTTTTACCAAAGAAAAACGTACTTTCGGAAAAAGATGAATTCTGAATAAAAATTGAAATTCCCTTAAAAATAAAGGAAAAACATAAAAGTGCACAAATACTTATAATAAACGGGAAAATTACGAAGGATTTTTTCTTATCTGAATTAAAAAAATAAAAAATAAGGAGTGCCGCAACCGCATAAGCACAGTTTATAACGGGAAAAGACCAGTTCAGGAAGCTTGATGATACTGAAAAAGTAAAACAGGGAGGCAGAACAAAAAAGAAAAAAACAATTAAAAAAATTGCAAAATGTAACCTGAAAGAATATATTTTCATTTTATTTTATGATATAATTCCGATAATAAATAAAAGAGGAAAAATTGTCTATACTAATTGCAATAATTATAATTTCAATTCTATTTATAGCTCTTGCAAGTGTTTATTCAGTATTCAAACATAAAATTCAATTTTTTATAACAGGTTTGGATTCAGGATTCTCAATTGCGGATATTGCACTTTTATGGAAAGTTTCACAGATTTGTGATCTGGATATACCTAATTCCCTTTTTTATTCAATCGATGCCTTATCTAAATGCATGACACAAATTACCACACAGGCAAGCAACGACGGAACGGACAAATCACAGAAATTCCAGACTTTACTTTCTAAATTATATGATTACAGAACTAAAATTCAAAATGAATCAGATGATAAAAAGGGAATGTCTACAACACGTTCCCTGGAAAAAGGTCAGAAATTAAGGATTATTTTACCTGGAAAAGGTGTATTTGCTTCGGAAATTGTTAATAACGGAAATCAGATGGTAATTAACGTTCCAAAGCAAAAGGACATGATTATTATTCCGGGCGAGCAGTGGGTTGGTAAAGTTGTAAGCGTTTATTTGTGGAAAACCGGAGATGCCCGTTATGTTTTTGATACGACAGTTACAGAACACGGACTTTATCTTGGAAAATCAGCTTTGTTCTTAAAACATTCTGCTAATCTCGTTAGAACTCAAAAAAGAAAATCTGTAAGGGTAAAATGCCAGATTAATGCCACACTTTATATAGTCAGAAAAGGTGTAACAGACATAAACCGTATAGAAACTCAAAACGGCTACAGATGTATTCTTGAAGATATTTCTGAATCGGGTGCATTAATCAAAATTGGTGGAAAAGGTGCTCAAAATGTAAAATTGAAGCTTCAGTTTACAATGCATAATCATTTGATTTTAATGGTTGGAATTGTACGTACCGTTGAATATAATGCTGAAAAAAATCAGTCGCTGCTTCATTTTGAATGTACACATATTGAACAGCAGATGAAAAATGAGATTTTAAGTTTTGTTTATAATACACTTCCAGAAAACGAAAAAGAAGTTCTTGAGGCTCTTGAACAGACAGAGTCAGATATTGATGTGAATTTTGTTTCCGGGGAAAATTCTTCACAGAATTTAATGAGCGAAACACAGGTAAATCCGGATTATGAAGATTCTTCAGTCACTGTTTCTGCAGGCGATTCTGTGCCGGAAGCTGATCCTGCCGGTGAAGATATTCCTGAACTTCCTGTAACAGAACCGCTTTCTCCGCAGGAAAGCATTAATCCGGATGATACTATTTAGAGGCGTTATGAAAAAAACTGATAAGAAAATTCTTTTGGCTTCAATTTTATTTTGTTCTCTTAACTTAAATGCTTTTTCTGCAGCAACAGCAATGCAGAAATTTATTAAAGGAAATTTAAATGAAAAAACTGTTGCAGTTAGGGAAGCTTCGGGAGAAGAAGCCTATAAGCTTTCTAATACTGCAATTGATTTTTGTATTGAATCTCATCCTGTTTTAGGAAACGACAGGGAACTTGATTCTCTTGCTGTAGCCGCAGTTCTTTCTCTTTCTCCTGATTATATTAAAAATCTGAATTCAGACGCAAAGCTGAATGTAATGAAGAAAATTGAAAATCTTTTTTCAACTTTTAATGCAAGCAGCACTGTAAGGATTGCAGTTATTTCCAAGGTTCGTTCATTATCTGATATAGTTGATGTTTCTGATTTTGTTGCAAAATTAAATGATTATCTGCAGCAGGAAGCTGTGTCTACAAATGAAACTGCAGTTATTAAAGCTGTAATCAACGCGCTTCAGGATTTTGGAAATAAAGATTCATTCATTATCTGCTATACGCTTTTAAATAATTCAAAATTCTCTAGCTACAATGAAGACTTAGAGCAGGCATGTTCATCATTAATTCCTCAGAGCATGAATGAAGTTCTTGGCATTATATCTCAGTCAAACATGACTTCTTTAACTAAAATTTATGATTTAGTGCAGAAAAACACCAAATTATCGAAAAAAAATCTGTGCGAGATTTCCGAAAATGTAACATTGAGGGCCATATTATATATGGACAATTTTTCAAATCAGACACACGAGCAGCAGGATATGCAGCTTAAAGCTCTGACTGTTCTTTCGGAAAATAAATGGACTGTTTCTTCTAAAACTGCAGTAAATTATTTTATGAATGCAAAAAAACAGTATCAGGCTGGAAGCATTAACGAAAGTTTTTTCTGCGATGTTATAGCATGTCTGCCTAATATAGCACCTATAGATTCAGTTGTGCCGCTTTCTGATTATCTTGAAGAATTGAACGCACAGACAGAAAAAGGAGAGAAGGTTTCTATTCCTGTAGTTCTGTCTGTTATCAAAACTTTGGGCTTAATTGGCGACAAGACTGCATTCGATTCTTTGCTTGCTGTAACTTATATTCCTTATCCGGAGTCTGTGCTTTCGAGCGCCAGAGAAGCCCTTTCGGGCTTAAGATGGCAGTAAACTATTTTAGAAAACCATTCTTCCTTGCCGCAATTATCTGCGCACTAATTTTCTATTCTCCGGGTTTTAAGAAATTTCTTTCCGTAAAATTTTACAGTCTGCTTGGAGAAAAAGAAGTAAATTGTATTTACGGAAAAATCACTTCCTCATTAACGAAAAGCACAAACGGAAGCTACGTCGCAGATTTTACGGTTTTCGAAGTAGCTTCAGAAAATGGAAAAAAATCAGATGCAAAAGGTTCCGTAAGAATTTATATTCCGCAGAAAATGGCAGAAAGCTATTATCCCGGAAAGCTGTATTCATCTTCTAAAAAAGATAATCATTTTTACTTTGACAAAGGAGAAATCTGTTATTTTGAAGGAAAATTAAAAGGACAGAATTTTTATGTGAATGATTGCAAAAAGTGTTTTTATCCGGAAAATCTTTTTGGGAAAATTAATAAGGTCCGGAGCCTGTGCAGATTACAGTTTATGAGGTTAATGTACAGCTGGAAGGAAGGAGGAGGACTTCTTCTGGCACTTTTATGCGGAGTCCGTGAATATACAGAAGAGTCTACTTCAAATTCATTTAAAAGAGCAGGCCTTTCTCATATTCTTGCGCTTTCCGGCATGCATCTGGGCATGTTTTCTTCCATGGCACTTTTCATAGGAAATAAAATCAAAAGAAAAAAAGTAAGTATAATAATTCGTATAATTGCTATTTTTATTTTTGTATGGTTTGCAGGATTTTCACCTTCGCTCGAAAGGGCATTTATCTGTACAATGCTCGGAATAGTTTTTGGAATTGCCGGCTGCGAAAAACCTGATATGCTTATGCTGCTTTGCTTTTCGTTTATCTTTCAGTCAGTTATTTCTCCGCAGCACATAACCAACGCTGCCTTTATTCTTTCATATGCCGCACTTTTTGGAATTCTTCTTACAGGAAAATTCTTTTATATGTTTACATCAAAATATCTTCCAAGATTTATTTCATCTCCGCTTTCTTCTTCGCTGGGAGCACAAATTTCTACTGCACCTGTTTCACTAAAATTATTCGGTACTTTTTCTCCCGTGGGAACAGTTGCAACAATTGTAGTATCACCGATAATTACTTTATTTATTTACAGCGGAATAATTCTTATTATACTTTCGCTCATATTTCCTTTTATGCAGGCACCTGGTGGATTTTTTATAAATTTTTTATATAATATCATTAAATATACGGTTGGATTTTTTTCTATGGCACCGGTATTTTCAATTTAATTATTAAGGATTTTATTTTGCATATACCAGATTACGATAACGTAGCACAATTAAAACAGATTCTGGATGATAACGGTTTTTCCATGCAGAAAAAATTCGGACAGAATTTTTTAATTAATAAAAATGCCCGCGAAAAAATTGTAAATGCGCTTGATATTTCTGAAAATACAAAGGTTTGGGAAGTTGGACCGGGGCTTGGTTCAATGACTTCCATTCTTCTTGAAAAAAAAGCAGACGTTCAGGCCTTCGAAATTGACAGAGGCTTTATAGGACTTTTAAAAAATTTTTTCAGTGAAGAAATTGAATCTAATCAGTTTAATATTGTTGAAGGAGATGTTTTAAAAACCTGGAAAAATTCCATTAACAGCGAAAATCTTCCTTCCAGATTTTTTGGAAACCTTCCGTATAATATTGCCGCAACTTTAATTGCTTCTACAATCGAAAATAATTTCCGCTTTGATAAATGTGTATTTACAATTCAAAAAGAAGTTGCTTTAAGAATGGCTGCTAAACCTGGTTCTGCAGATTATTCTTCTTTTTCTGTTTTGTGTCAGTGGGCTTATGATGTAAAACCTGTTTTAGATTTACCGTCTTCATATTTCTGGCCAAGACCTAATGTAGATTCACGGGCTGTTTTATTTACAAAAAAGGAAAATTTTCCTGCCTGCAAAAATCCTTCGCTTTTTATAAAAATGCAGAGAAGCCTTTTCAGCTCAAGAAGAAAAACAGTAAAAAACAATCTTACTGCATTTTTGAGCAGCAGTGAAAAAGCTTCTGAAGCATTAAGTCTTTGTAATATAGATCCTTTAAAAAGGGCAGAAGTTTTATCTATTGAAGAACTTCTTAAATTATCCGATATTCTGGATAATTAAAAATTACGGAGAGAATATGGCTGAAAACAATGAAAAACAGATAAAAGAAAATTTACAGATTATTCATAATAAAATTGAAGCGGCCTGTAAAAAATGCGGACGGGATGTAAACAGTGTTAAACTAATGGCCGTTAGTAAATTTCATCCGGCAGAAAGCATAATAGCCGCATTAAATGCAGGACAAATTCTTTTTGGAGAAAACCGCGTTCAGGAAGCTTTTTCTAAATTTTCTGAAATAAATAAATCATATAAAACTGAACTTCACATTATCGGACAGCTTCAGTCAAACAAAGTTCGCGATGCTGTAAAAATAGCTGAATGCATTCAGTCCGTAGACAGAATTGAACTCCTGAATGAAATAGAAAAACAGTGCACCCGCTTTGATAAAAATATAAAAATTCTTTTTGAAGTTCATACTGCAGAAGATTCAAAATCGGGCTTTGAAGATATTGAAGAAATCCGCCAATGCCTGAATAATTTTACAGAAAATAAGTATCCTCATATAACTCCAGTTGGTTTTATGACTATGGCGCCATTTACAGAAAATGAAGCATTAATAAGAAAGTCATTCAGCACGGTAAGGAATATTTCTATAGAACTGCAAAAAGATTTTCCTATGCATAATTTATCTGAATTGAGCATGGGAATGTCCGGCGATTATGAAATTGCTATTGAAGAAGGTTCTACGCTTGTAAGAATTGGAACAGCAATTTTTGGAGAAAGAGAATATTAAGGAAATAAAATGAAAAAAACTTTTGCCATACTTTTTTTTATAATTTCTCTTTTAATTCCACTGCAAACACTTTTTGCAGAAGAAAATCATGAACCAAAACCATATGATACAAAGGAACTTCCGCAGGCTATAAAGGATTTCCGCCGCTTTGAAATAATTACGCTGGGTTCACTTCCTTTTGTAATGATAGATACAACACTTGTTTATTCAGGAATAAGATATGCACAAAACGATTTTGCTCCGGAATATAAACCGAATATTTTTGATAAAAGCTCTTTAACTACAGATGAACAGATGAAAATCCTGTTTACATCTATGGGAATCTCTGTTGGAATCGGCCTTTCTGATTTTATAGTTAATGTAATTAAAAGAGAAACAAAGAAAAACCGCGCAAAAAAACAGAAGCAGAATAATATAAATATTGTTCCAATTTCGCAGGATCCTGATGCGATAAGACTCGAAGTAAAAGGGGAAGATGACTGATGCCTTTTTTTTCTGCAAAAGTTCCGCAGGATTTTGAAGGACTTGAACGTCTCGATAAATTTATTGCTTCTATTCCCAATTCAATGAACCGCTCAAAATTAAAAAGCGGCGTAAATGAAATTCTTGTAAACGGAAAAAAAGCAAAATTATCGCAGAAAGTAAAAAAAGGCGACGTTATTGATATTCAATGGGAAGACAATATTCCTGACGATATTGAACCGGAAGATATTCCGCTTGATATAATTTTTGAAAATGAAAATGTTACGGTAGTAAATAAAAAACAGGGAATGGTTACGCATCCGGCTTGCGGTAACTGGAACGGAACACTGGTGAATGCACTTTTGTATCACTGGGGCCGCGAAAAAATTCCTCAGCTGAAAGAGGGAAGTGAATCAGAAATTTTAACAAGACGAAGACCGGGAATTGTTCACCGGCTGGATAAAGAAACTTCAGGAATAATTATTACAGCAAAGAACCGTGACAGCGAAGAATGGCTTCAGACTCAATTTAAAGATAAAAAACTTCAGAAAGAATATATTTTAATCTGCTGCGGAAAACCTAAAGAAAGAAGCGGAGACATTAGAACTCAAATTATCCGCGATCCAAAAAACAGACACAGATTTAAAGCCGTTACAGATACAGACGACGGAAAATTTGCAAGAACAATTTATACAACTATTTCATCTTATGGAAATTATTCGCTTATCAGAGTAAGAATTAAAACCGGACGAACACATCAAATTAGAGTTCACATGAAATATTTGGGTTGCCCGATTTTAGGAGATTCAATTTACAGTAAGGTTGATAAACATTTTCCAGATGCAACATTAATGCTTCATTCCGTTCAATTAAAAATCCGGCTTCCGAATGAAAAAGAATTTTCTACTTTCAAAACAAAAACTCCTGAACGATTTATTGAAGTTGAAAAGAAGCTGAAAACAATGTTCCCGAAGGAATAGAATGTTATGGAAGACTTACAACATAATCAGATTAAAATTATAAATACGCCTTCCGAAGCTTCTCCTTTTTTAATTATTTATAAACCTTCTGAACTTCCTTCAGCACCGCTTTCTTCAGATGATAAAAATAATGCACTTTCTTTAGCCGCAAAAATGTATCCTGAAATTCTAGAGGTGAAGGGCAGAAAAGAAATTGAATACGGACTTCTTCACCGGTTGGACACAGAAACTTCTGGACTTATGATAATTGCACTAACACAGGAATGTTTTGATTTTCTGGAAAACGAACAGAAAAATGATAGAATCCAGAAATTTTATTCAGCTGAATGCGATATTTTTACAAAAGAAGATTTTGAAAAACAGGAAGGGTTTCCGCCAAAAAATAATTTTGAAATAAAAGAAGGAAATTCATTTACAGTTAGTTCATATTTCAGATATTACGGCCTGAAAAATAAAGAAGTCCGCCCGGTAACAAATGATAGTTCAAAAATCATTTTAAAAAAAATCGGAAAGCCAAAAATTTATTCAACGGAAATTTCAATAAAAAAAATTGAAGGCAATAATTGCAAGGTTGAATGTAAAATAACAAACGGATTCCGTCATCAGGTACGAACACATTTAGCATGGGCAGGCCTCGGCGTGAAAAATGATAAATTATATAACCCGAACGCAAAAGCTGAAGAAATGAAATTCAAAGCAACAAAATTGATTTTTGATTATCCAGCAGGTGTGAAAAATATTTTTGAAATCGAAAAAAACAAATAAATTTCAAAAACAAAAAAAAAATTCCCAACTCCAAAAGTGGTGATTTTGATTTATTCATCTTTTTTTAATAAATCAAAAGACGCGCTTTTTGGTCGGGGGTGCTGGTATATAAATTTTTGAAATTTTTAGAATTGATTATTTTTCAAAATTTCTTCAGTTTCAGAAATCAAATAGAACGAACCTGTTACTAACAAAACTGAATTATCTTTTGCCGATTCAATCAATGCTGTTTTTATAATTTTCTTATAATCTGCATCTGCGGTAAATTTTAAATTAGCATCAGTAAATGCATTAATTTCTGCATTCATATCCGACTGCTTTTTTTCGCCTGGACGGGTTACATATATATGAGAAAATCTTCCTTCAAAAAGCTTTGCAATATCTTTTACGTCTTTGTCGGCTGCACAGGCAAATAAGAGGTTTACATTTTTTGATCCAAAGATTTTGTTCATTGTATCAATTGTAAGACCTATGCTGTTTACTGTATGTGCGCCGTCAAGAATTATTGTAAGTCCGTTTAAGCCGCTTGGATTTTCTTTAATTTCAAAACGGCCCGGTAATACTGCGTTTTCAAGCCCTTTTTCTATTACGCTTTCGTCAATATTCGGTAAAAGCTTTTTAGCCGCAATACAAGCCATAGCTGCATTCTGTGCCTGCATTTTTCCAAGTAAACGGAGTTTTGCATCTATAGGTCGGTTAAACATTGAACTTTCAAAATGAACATTCATTCTGTAATTCTTTTCATCAAAAGCATAAGAAGATGATGATATTAATTCATCAACAAAAAAGTATGGAGCGTGGCGTGTAAATGCCTTTTCCCTAAGTACAATATTTACAGAATCAGCAGGCTGCCTTGAAAGAAGAACCGGCGTACAGTTTTTAATTATTCCGGCTTTTTCCGAAGCAATCTGCTCAAGAGTATTTCCAAGGAATTCTGTATGCTCAAGCTCTATCGGAGTAATACAGCAGAGCTTTGGCCTGATAATATTTGTTGAATCAAGACGGCCGCCCATTCCAACTTCAAAAACATTCCAGTCTGTCTTTGCATTTCTAAAGCACAAAAATGAAAATAAAGTTACAAGTTCAAACCAGGTAATAGGTCGTTCTGCAGGAAGACTTTCTGGAATAATTGAATCAACTTTTGTAACAATTTCTTTTACGGATTTCTGATAAATTTCATCATCAAAAAAACCGTCGGCTGTACCAATTCTTTCCCTAAAGTCTGTAATATGTGGAGAAGCGTAAAGTCCTGTTTTATATCCAGCCTGAGATAAAATACTGGCAATCATTTTAGAAACAGAACCTTTGCCTTTGGAACCGGCAACATGAACGCAGGGTGCTGAATCCTGAGGGTTATCAAAAAGTTTACATAAATAATCTATTGTATCCAGCCAAAAAATATTTTTTTGAGGCTGCTTCTCAAAATTCATATAAGAATCAAGCCAGTCAAGAAAATCCTCAATTGCATTCATAATAGTTTTGATTATAGAACTTGCGGGATATGTTGTAAATATGGCATGGTGCTATTTAAGAATTTTTTGAAAATGAATAAAAAAAGCAAATTATTTTTATATAAAACTATTTTTTATTTGCATAAACTTATGCAAAGTGATACACTCACAAAAAATTTAATTAATTGAAACACTTCGTTTCAATGAGAGGATATATATGAAGAAATCAATCTCAGGAGTTTTATCAGTTTTTGCAGCAGTACTTACAGCATCTTTATTTTTTGCAGGCTGCGGAAATAAAGATTCAAAAAAAGTTACTGTAGAAATCTGGCATACTTACAATGGAAGTCAGCAGGAATATCTTGTAAATGCAGCTCAGAAATTCAATGATTCACAGAATAAATATGAAGTAAAGGTTCTTGCACAGGACAGTGCAGGCTTTGCAGATACAGTTTACAATGCAGTTGCAAATAAAGTTGGACCAAGCATTATTTTTAATTACGGTTCTACTGCTATTGATTATGCAAAAGAAGGACTTGCAATTGATATTACAAAATACATCAATGAAGATTCTAAAAAAGGCGACGATTCAATGAAAAAAATTATCGCTTCTTTGCCGGATGCAATGCAGACAGATGTAAAGGGCTTTGCAGACGGAGGAATTTATTATCTTCCTGGTTGTACAACAGGTCCTGTTTTGTTCTATAACAAGGAAATCTTTGATGAATTAAAATTGAATCCTCCACAGAACTGGGATGAACTTGCAGAAGTTTCTAGAATTATTTATGAAAAGAAAGGCATTCCAGGATTCCATTCAGACGGGCTTGTAGATAATATTCAGATGATGATTATGCAGAATGGTCTTGGATATATTGATGTAGAAAATAAGAAGGTTCTTTTCGGCAGCGACAAGCTTGTTGAAATTTATCAGTGGTATGCAGACTGCTGTGATAAAGGCTGGTTTGAATTTAATACAGTAGGTCGTTACGCTTCTGAAGACCTTGCTAACGGAACAATTGCTTCTTTCTCTGGTTCTTGTGTAAATGATCAGTATATTACAATGCTTACTGGTGAACTTGGAATGGCTCCATGGATTTCTTCTTCTAACGGACGTTCATTCTATACAGCATGGAACAGAGGTCCTATTTTCCTCGCTAGAGATGAAAAGGTTGACCGCGGTGCTTATGAATTTGCAAAATTCTTCCTTTCTGCACAGATGAATGCAGGCTGGGCAAAAGCTAACTCAGCATTGTCTCCTTATGGAACAACACAGGCTACTGCTGAATATCAGGAATACATTAATAATCTTCCAGAAACTTCTGCACTCCCATGTGTACAGGCAAACCTCGATGTTTCAGGTTCTTTCCCTAATGTAAGAGGAGCTGCTCAGGTACGTAATATTCTTGTTGAATATTTGAACAATGTAGTTGATAAAAAATTGACTGCAGAAGAAGCTGTTGCAGGTCTTGTAAAAGATTGTAACGCAGCTCTTAATGACTAATTAAGAAATATGCAAATCAGGCTTGATAAGGTTACAAAACGTTATAAAGAAGTTCTCGCAGCTGATAATTTTTCTGTTTCACTTCCGGATGGAAAGCTCATATGTCTTTTAGGTCCGTCCGGCTGCGGAAAGTCTACAATTCTTAATTTGCTATGTGGAATTACAGAAGTTTCAGAAGGAAGAATTTTCTTTGATGAAAAAGATGTTACAACCTTAGAGCCTGATAAGCGTAATATTGGAATGGTCTTTCAGCATTACGCTTTATATCCTCATCTTACAGTTTTAGAAAATATTGCTTTTCCGCTCGAAGTTCAAAAGGTTCCAAAAAAAGAAAGAAATGAGAAGGCGGAACAGATTGCAAAAATTGTTCATGTTGAAAATCTTTTAAAAAGATATCCCGGTGAACTTTCCGGAGGCCAGCAGCAGCGTGTTGCTATTGCCAGAGCCCTCATAAAAAATCCACAGCTATTATTAATGGATGAACCGCTTTCTAATCTTGATGCAAGATTACGACTCGAAATGCGTGAAGAAATTAAAAGAATTCAAAATGAAACAAAGGTAACTACAATCTTTGTTACTCATGATCAGGAAGAGGCTATGGCAATTTCCGACAGAATTATTTTAATGAAAGACGGAAAGCTTATTCAAAATGATGAAAGTCAGAAACTGTACGAAAATCCTAACTGCAGGTTTACTGCAGACTTTTTAGGAAATCCGCCGATTAACGATATTGAACTTTCAGACGGAATTCCTTCTGGCGTTAAAAATCTTCACGACGGTTTTAATACAGACTGTAAAAATATTGTTCTTGCAATCAGACCGGAAAGTTTTATATATAATCCGGATAATCCGAATAAAAATACTGTAGAAGCATTTATAAAAAATGTTTCGGTATTAGGAAAAGAACAGATTGTACAGCTGGAAATTCCTGCATTAAAGGAACACCAATTACTGCGCGCGATTTTTAATACAGAAACAATTTTTACAGTTAATCAGACAATTAAAATTTCACTTTCAAAAAAAGGTGTGTTTATTTTTGATGCAGAAACCGGAGGACGCATTTCTTGAAAAAGAAAAATTATTTAAAAGATCTTTCCGGCTCGCATAACGAAGCAGCGTTATTTCTGCTTCCGTTTTTAGTTTTTCTTATTGTCTTTATTGTTTATCCTGTTATAAATGTTTTATTAATTTCTTTCAAAGAAAATTACAGCCATCTGCGCGGAACATTTGATTCCTGGGGCCTGGACAATTACAGAAAAGTTCTGGCGGACGAAAAATTCCTGATGGCATTAAAGAATACAATCATATATGTTATTTTTACAGTTCCGTTAAGCACAATCATTGCAATTTTTTTTGCAAACCTTCTGAATAAAAAATTAAAGGGAATTGCTTTTTTTCAGACAGCATTTTTTCTTCCGATGGTAACATCAGTTACAGCAGTAGGTTTAATCTGGCGCTTTATGTATAACCAGAATTATGGTTTATTAAATTTTATTTTATCAAAATTCGGAATAGAAAAGATCGGTTGGGTAGTGGACTCAAAATGGTCAATTGCCGCATTGATAATTTTTGGAATATGGAACATTCTTCCTTTTACAATTATCCTTTTAATTTCCGGTCTTCAAAATATAAATCCTGTTTATTATACTGCCGCAAAAGTTGATGGGGCAAAAGGCTCGAAAATCTTTTTTAGAATTACACTTCCTTTACTTTCTCCGACAGTTTTTCTTGTATGCATTATTAATACAATTTCATGCTTTAAAGTTTTTAGCGAACTCTTTCCTCTATTTTATGGAAAGCCAGGTCCGTACTATAATCTTTATACGGTAGTTTATTATATAAGATACGCAATGATGGAAAAAAGAAAATATGGAACAGCATCGGCCGCTGCAATTATTTTCTTTTTATTTGTTCTGATTTTTACTCTTTTACAATTACGTTTAAGGAAGAAAATGCATATAAGAGGGCTCAAATGAAAAATACAATTTCTAAAATCGTAAGTTATTTTTTTCTTACAATTGGTGCCCTTATAATGATTTTTCCATTTATCTGGATGATTCTGTGTTCTTTTAAAACTTCTGCAGAAGTAATTCAGTTTCCGCCGAAATTCTTTCCGTCGCATTTATCTTTTGCAAATTATGCAAAAGCATTTTCTATGGCGCCCTTTGGAAGATATTTTTTTAATTCAATTGTTGTAATGATTATGTCTGTTGCAACAACAACAATGACTTCCATTTTAGGAGCATTTGCTTTTTCAAGATTGAATCTTCCGTTCAAAGAAATTTTGTTTTCCATTCTGCTTTCTTTAATGATGATTCCTTTTGAAATGTTAATTATAACTAACTATTCGACAATAGTAAAAATAGGTTTATACAATACACTGCCGGCTCTGGTGCTTCCGTTTATAAGCAGCATTTTTTATGTTTATGTATTAAAAAATTTCTTTGATACCGTTTCTGACAGTCTTTATTATTCTGCCAGAATTGACGGTGCTTCGAACTGGAAATATCTTTGGCGGATAATGGTTCCGATTGCCAAGCCTTCTGTTTTTACTGTAATTTTGATGAATGCACTTTCTTCGTGGAATTCATTTATGTGGCCGCTTTATATAACTTCAGATTCGCGCTCAAGAACATTGCCGTACGGTCTTCAGGTTTTTACAACAGAAGCAGGAAGCTTCCCTGAGCTTTTGATGGCCGCCTCAACTGTAATTGTTCTTCCAATGATTATTCTGTTCTTATTCACCAGAAAATACATTTTAAGCGGCGTATCTACAGGCGGATTAAAGGGGTAGAAAAAAATACGGTTGTTGAGATTCTCGAAACCACCGTAATAAATTCCGCAATGTATTTATTTCTTCCGTGCTACTCAAAAATACTTTCATTCAGAATTGATTCCATCCATGCCTGAGATTCTTCAAAAACTGCATTGCAGGAATCTAAGAGAATCATACATGTAACCGGAGTGTCGAGTCTTTTTAACTGCTTTTTCACCTGGTAATATTTTATATTTTCTGAATCTTCGTTTGTGGCTGAATTTAAAAAATCAACCTGTTTTTCAAAACTTATTCCTGAGAATTCATTATAAGGAACTGTAAAAATAATGAATTCAAGTTTCATTCCGTTACGATCATCTTTATAAATTTCAGAATTTTCGTATATATAATAGTGCGCTAAAAAATCATTTATTTTATAGTTTCCAAGTGGAGTAACTTTTCCATTCGGATCAGTTTTCTGAACCGTACGATTCATACTTTCGCTAACTTCGGCTTCAGTTTGTCCTGCATAAAAATAAATGGCAAGAGTTGTAGTTGTCGTATTATTTTCACCGAATTTAAAAACCGGACTTTGCAAGAACATGTATGAAAAACCTTTTTCAAAACCGAAGATTTGTCCCTGTTGATTTTCATCAGTTTTAATGCTCACTCCAAGCATTGAACTTTCAATACAAATTTTGTCACCAATTTTTGTTACGTTCCAAACTTCATTATTCTTATAACTGTTCTCAATTGAACTTTCAATCATTCGTGATTTAAGCATTTCATAATAAGGATATGATTCAGGTTCGCGTTTAGTATAATTACAAAGACAGCTAAAGGCATAATTGGCATGCTGATTCATTCCGCAGGTTAGAGAAATGTAAACATAGTCTGTTAGGAAATCAATAACAAAGTCATCTAAACGAGTAAGTCCTCCGCGAAGTTCTTCTGCTTTTGAGATTTCATCAAATGCTCTGTAAGGAGAAGCACCATTATAAAAAAATGCAGTCATCCACCAGGTACGATACTCATCCGGATATTTTTCTTTTATTTGATTTAAATATTCATCAACAGTTGAATAATCAATTTCATCAAAATTATAAAGATTCATTTTTACAATTCCCTTTAAAAGACTTGTATCATAATTCTTTTCAGGAACTGCAGTTAAAAATGAATCAAAATCCTTAAGTTCACCAATAACAGAATCACGCGAAACATCAAACTTCCATTCAGGTACCCAGGAAATTGTATATTTCTGATGATCCTTAAATGTCGAATATTTAGAAACAAATTCTTTATCAGAAGGAAGTTGTGATTCATTCAAAGCAAAAACCTGTGCAGTAACAGCAGCAGAAGCAAAAAGCAAAATCAGAAGAACAGAAAAAACTTTTTTCATAAAAACCTCTCATACTTATAAATGTGGACTTCCAGTTATTTTGCCGGCGTAAAAGAAGGGCTTTCTGA
>CAMVBP010000016.1 GCA_947165795.1 uncultured Treponema sp. | reverse complement strand
AATTAATATGAGTAATAATGAAAATAATAAAAATAATAATACAATAAAAAATAATAAAGAAGTAATTGAACAGTTATATGGAACAAAAATCAAACACATTTATGAAAATAATAAAATAGTTAAAACTGAAGTTTCTAAAAACGACGAAACCTATTCTATAAATTATTATTATAGTAATAATAAACTTTCATATACCGATTGTGGTGAATTCTTTTATGAAGATGGATTATTAAAAGGTTATTTTTCATATGATTATTACTATAGTGATGGAGTTATGAAAAACTTTGAAAAAATTACAAGAATATTTTGTTCTTACTATTTAGAATATAATGATAAAAATCAGGTAATAAAACGAGTAGTAAGCAGTTGGGATGGATATTCCGGAGTAAAATAAAGTGCGTAGTTACACGGACACCCGCACTGGGGCGCTGGAGAAAAAAATGAAAAAAAAGTATTTACCAGTATTACTATTTTGTATTTTTGTATGCAATATTCATGCAAAAAGATTGCCGCCGCCGGATGTTGTTCCTCTTTCAAATGGGAATTTTATTTACAAAGAGTCTTATACAAGTTCAAAAGATAATGCTTATGATTTCGGCGTGGTAATAATTGAATCGGTTGGGGATGTAAAATACAGATTTTTAATTCCAATTTATTCTGTAAATATTGATAGGAATTTGGAATACGATGTTCAGTGGAAATTTATAAAAAGCATGGAATTTAAAAATGACGATGTTATTACCATTATAAATGAACGGAATGAAGTTTTTGAACTGAATATTAATACTTTTGAAGTTAAATGCATTTCGGGTAAAGATTATTCTGATGTAAATGAATTGTTTGAACGCGATTTAAAATCGATAATCGAAAATCATAAAAATCACAAATATACAGGTTCTCAGCCTGATAAAAAGAAACTTGCGAAAATTGAAGATGTAATTGCAGTTGCTGAACCAGCTTTGTTTTCAATTTATGGCGACGAAACTGTTAAAAAAGAAATGCCGTATGTAATTCAAAAATATAAGGATAAATGGTTCGTTCATGGCTATATTCCAAAAAACAGTCTTGGTGGAGTTTTTGAAATTTTTATTGATGCAGAAACTTCACAAATTGAATCTGTAATTCATGGGGAATAAAAAAATATGAAGAAAAAAGTTGTATTATTGATTTTTGGGATTTTATGTTTTAATGTTTTTGCGGGAACCTTCTATGACGATTTTGAAATGGATGAAATAAGTGTCAGTTCATATCTGAAGGAAAAGAATACATCTTACGGAAAAGAATGTCTTAGCGCATATGATGAATTGCCTTGGGTTCCGGAAGGTTCAGATAACGGAAAAAATCAGACAATAATTTTAGACGATGTTGCAATCGATACAATTTATATTTCAATCGGATACGTTTCCAAAGAACGGCCGGACTTGTATTATAAAAATTCAAGACCAAAATCTGTTCAGGTTTATTACTCGGAAACAAATGAATCTGTTATTTACGAATTAGAAGATACACCCGAGCCTCAGCCAATAATGATTTTTGACAGAGGCGTTCATGTAAAAGGAAAAAATAAGGTTATTTTATCTTTCCCGGAAGTCTACGAAGGAACTCAGTATAAGGATTTGTGTATTAATTATTTATGCAAGGAAATTTTTGAGACTATAGACGAAACAATTTATGAAGATAAAAAGCTGACCTATACATTTCAATATGCTTTAAGATATGACTGTTACATAGAAAACAAATGGGGAATAGCCGAAGGAATTTATTTACCTGGAAAGGTTCGTCAGAATTATCCGGGATTTTGGATTAAAGACAGCACAGTTGGATTTATTGTTTCCAAAAAATACATTGTTGGAATTACTGTACGCGTTTGGGACATGAATACAGCTATAATAGATTTTAATGACGACTATACCCGTTCTACTTCAAAAGAAGCGTTAGCCAAGACAAACTACACGATTGATGATTTGAATGATAATGATATTCTTTTTTATAGAAAAGAAAAATATGGAGCACAGTATCACTATATCGGATTTCACAACAAGCAGATAATTTATAAATACGTAGATGAAGATTCAGCTGAAAATCCACCTAAAGAAGAAACGTATTACGTAGAGCCTCGGGCAACAGTTTCTTTTGAAGTAATTCCAGAATTAAAAAATCCAACTTACATAGTTGCGAACGATGTAAGCATTTATAAAAACGCAGATTTAAAATCAGAAGTAATCGGAAGGACAGAAGGTTATAGATATTCATTTACGGAGCAGGATGGCTCAAAGGTTTATATGATTGATATGCCGTCTGTAAAAGATTCCTTCCTTGAAATAATTGGTCAGAAATATCTGGAAAACGAAAAGACGGTAATGCTGAATGTAAAGGGTAAAAAAATTACCGGCTGGATAAATAATTCTGATTTGACACTTTTCTATAAATATTTTAATGATGTAGATGAGTTCATTAAAGAAAAAGAAAGGGAATATGAAAAATAAAAACTTATAACACGGCCTTCAAAGCGAAGTGTTAATTAGATGCTTTAATCGGGCGACTTAATCGGCTGCCTTGGCGCGGAGTAAAAAATGGGAAATTTTGTAATAAATAACGAAATGCTTGAAGAATTTAAAAATTCCGTTTCGCCTTATTTAACAGATATCGAAAATATCGAATATAAAAACAGTAACGAATCACATATCATAAAAAAGGACAGACCTTGTTCCATATTGAAAATTCATATTTCAACCAAAGCTGAGTACAAAAAATTAAACCTTGATCCACAAAGCGGAAATTGGGATGATATTTTTCCTTACACAAAAGAAATAAAAAGCGTCTGGAATTCTTTGCTCAGAAAACATAAGACACTTGATTCTTACGATACAAAAATCGGCTATGTTTTTTTTAGCTGCGTCGAAACAGATACAAAATATAAAATTGCATATAATTCAAAAAATGAAATTCAGGCAGAACTGGAAAAACAAAGGCTTCCAAAAATCAGTCACATTTTCTGCACGCCTGAACTTGTGTATTCAATAATTCTGGAAAACGAAAAAGATTATAAAAAGTATGAAAAATTTTCAGTTGATAAAATAAAAGCTGTTATATTGCAAATCCTGAAGTCAAAATGCAGAGACTTCAAATTTAATTTTTCGCCTGAAGACTTTAAATGTCAGTTATTTCATGCAAAAATGGAAGGACTGAATTTATATTGGCTTTCGCGGGAAGATTAAAAAAAATGGTTCAGGAAGAACTTGTGCTATAGAGTAATTGATCTGAAAGGCGGCAGAAAATTATTTTAGTTGACTATAATCTTGCTTCAGGTATTCACGGATTTCTGTATCTTCGCATAATTTTATAGCTTTTTTATAGTATTTTTTTGCAGATTCAGTATTTCCCAAAACATATTCTGCAGCTCCAAAACTCCAGTATACTTCAAAACGCGATGAATCTAATAGCCATGCCTGATTAAAACGTTTCATTGCGGTATGAGGATCTCCGGCTTCCAAATAGTACCAGCCGTTTTCAATGCAGTCGATGTAACCCTGTTCTTCATTTCCTTTAAAATAATCCAAAAATTCCTGATCAGCTTCGAGCTGTTCTTTACTTTTCTTAACGTGACCAAATTCTGGAATTTCATTTATTGGAGTCTGTGAGGATTGTTTGTCAGAAGTGCAGCTGATCAATAAAACTGAAACTGCAAATAAAAAACAGTAAAAAACTTTTTTCATTATTAATTCTCCTATAATTTAATTGTCTTATGATAATGAAGAAATATCAAGAAATTTTTTTACTATAAAAAGATTGTTCCTGTCATTGGCAAATTACTTGAAGTATCTCTTTTCACAAAATATAATAAACGTAATCAGAATGTGGAGTATTTAAAAAATGAAAAAAGCAAAATTTATTTTTCCTTTATTATTTCTCATTTTTTCTTCATCATTATTTGCTCAGAATTTTTTTACATTTGGCGGAGCTATAGATTTAAGTTTTAATTGTGATGAAGAAGTTATTAAAGAAGTCGGTTATTTTTTTCCAAAAACAGGCTTGCATTGTGGATTCCATTTTTTTAATGACAATTCAAAAATTGGTTTTTACGCCGACGGTGAAGCAGTTTTATCATATCAAGAGGATTGTTTTTGTTTAGGACTTTCATCACTTATCGGGCCAACATTTCTTTTAGAAACAGGCGATGAAAGTGGATTTTTAATTTCACCAGGACTTTCTGCTGGTGCAGTTTTAGGTTATTTTTCAAGTGAAAAACCAAAAGCCGAAGGTACTTTGGGTCAGTTGTTTTTGGGCATAGGAAATAAAATTACCTATTTTTTTGAATCCGGCTTTAGTTTAGGATTAAACCTTGCTTATCATCCGCTTATGAATATTTATCGTTCTGAAACTAAACAAGATATAACAAAAAAATTTAACAAAATAGAAAATAGTTTTTCCGTTGGAATTTTTATTGGCATGACAGATTGGTTTTAAAATAAAATTTTTATTCCGTTCATTCTGTTATTTATCGATTATTTAATACTTGACTACTGAATGATGAATCATAAAAATAATATTAATGGAAAAGTGGAAAATTGAAAAATTTTTTTGTGGAATAATCCTTTTTTTTATTTCTGATATTCTGTGCCTTTTAAGTTTGACAGGTATAAATTTTATTGATCTTTTTGGAAAGCTTCCTGTTATATTAATTATAGTTGTCGGCATTGATATTATTGTAAAGTTCATTCCAGAAAAAATTTATGATTTTTATGAAGATTATCCCGTATTTTTTTATGTATTTTATATTTTAGATTTTGTATGTTTGTTTCTTCTTATTTTTGTAGTACATAATAAATATTATTCTGGATAGGTCAATTGAAAAAGTAATTTTGATTTTTATACTTATTTGTTAAAAATATGATATATTATAATAGTAAGGAGGTGTCAAAAATGAGTGCTAAAGAATTAAAACAATTTGAAAGCCAATTGGAACTTCTATCATATGCAGAGCAACTTGCAATTATTGAGTTTCTTGCTAAATTGCTACAAAAACGTCAAAAAGAAAATATAAATGAAACTTCAAAATTTGAAGTTGAAAAAATAAATGCCGTACTCGAAAAAATTCCTGAATCAAAACAATTAGAATTTTGTGATGCAGGTTTGGAATCTGTAAGGGAGGCATTAGAAAATGACACGTGGTGAAATTTGGTGGGTTGATTTTGGAGTTCCTCTTGGTAGTGAAGTTGGATTTAAGAGACCTGTAATAATAATTCAAAATAATATACTAAATGAAAGTAATTTAAAAACTGTTGTTGTTTTACCTCTTACATCAAATATACTTTTTGCAGATATCCCAAATAATGTTCTACTTAAAAAAGAAGTTACAGGCCTTTCAAAAGATTCTGTGACTCAACCACATTTACTTGTTCATGTTGATAAAAGACGACTTATTGAAAAAATAAAAAAGTTAAAAGATTCCGATATGGATAAAATTTTACAAGGTGTAATAGCCACAATTAATTAAAGAAAAATTATAACGATGCTGCTAATCTAGCTTCCTGCGTATTTATTTAAAAAAGGAGAACAGTCTTGAGTTCAAAAGAAAATTACAAATTCATAATTGCTAAAAATTCTAATTATGAAAAATACGGAATTGAGCCGGAAATCTTTACGAATCTTATAGAAGAATTTTTTGACGCAGTTGGAAAAACCGTTCAGCAAAATGATGAAAAGAATCTGGCAGGTTTTTGTACAAAATCATTTTTTGAAAAAGAAAAAGTTTATCCTGACATTGAAGATGACATGTATGCTTCTCATCATTTTCATTATTTTTTTACAGACGCTCAGTTAAAGAAACTCGTAAGATTTTATGAAGGTTCGTATCTTGCAAGGACTTTAAACGAAAGAAAATTTTGTGTAGATTTAAAATCACGAAACAGGAATTCAAAATGAAAAAGTTATTAAGCATTATTTTTTTGTGTCTTACAGTTCAGTCAGTTTTTGCGCTGAAGTATTATAGTTTTGGAAATATTCTTGCAGGCAATGAGTGCATCAGATGGGAAGAAAGTAAGCATAAAATTGCAAGAGAAAATCTTTACGTTGGAAAAGACGGCTGGTATCACTTTAATGATAAACTCATAATTTTTCAGGCATCAGGATTTGAAAGATTTTCCCATGCAACTGCATTAAATTATTCGTATTCTGTAGATACCAGAAATTATCTTGATTATAAAATCCTCACATCTAAATGGAATGAGCCGGAAAATTATCCAGTTCCCGAAGTTTCATTTTTTGCATCATCTTATCTTTCTGAAAAAATAAATGGAGAAACAATTTCCTACACACCCGATTCGCTTTCAAATTATATGAAAGAAATTCCTGTATATGAATATTATGGAATAGATTACGCAGAATTTAAGGAAACCGGCATTTGGGATTATTCGCATATTCCGTGGGTTGAAGGCAAAAATGATTATGGAATTGGTGAATCGATAACAGCAAAATTTTCAGAACAGATTAATTCGTTTTCAATTTTGAATGGTTATGTTGATCCTCTTCATCCTGATTATTACAAGAAAAATTCGCGCGTAAAAAAATTAAAAGTAACTGATATTGAAAAAAATCTGGTTTATTATTTTGATCTGGAAGACGTTGTTATTGAACAGAGATTTTGTTTAAAAGAGCCTGCACAAAATTTGAAGTTTGAAATTGCAGATGTTTACAAAGGCGAAAAATATCAGGACACATGCATTACAGGTTTGTTCGGTCACACTTATCCAAATGCAATTTACATAAGCTATGATGATGACGAAGGAAAATATTATGATCCTGTAGATTATTTGCAGCAGGTTTATTTTAACAGACAAATGATCAGTTGGTGCGAAGATACAGATTATGAAGTTCAAAATATATCTGCAAAAGAAGATCGCATCTGGAGAAATAATGTAGATTATTATGTGCGCGAGGTTGATGAAAATATTTTGTACGAAGAAATAATTGAATATTGTAAGAAAAAAGGTTATCAAGAAATTGAGCCTGTAGATTTATACAAGGATGATTCTTTGTACATATATTTAAAATGGCGTGGAGAAGTAACTTTTGAAACAAAAAAAGAAGTTAGTTCAATTGATTATAAATTCAAAAGTTCAATTCCGATGTTTAATGATTCAGACAGAATTACGGACATTCCGACGAGAACAAATAAAGAAATTGAATTCAAAGGTTTCTACGAAAACACTTTCTGCTACTATCACTTTATCACAGATTTTTCTTTAACGTTTAATTTTGCAGACGGTACAAGCTTTACTTACAAACCTTCGGAACAAGAGCTAAAATCTTTTATAAAACATTTTGACATTTCTGCATGGATTCAGTATATACATTAAAGTATGAATAAAGAAATTTTTTATAAAGGTAACCCATTAACTCTTATTGATTTTTACGCAGAACCAGTTTTGTGGATTCATGGTCCGTCGCAAATAAACATTCCAAAAATGGAATTTGTCGGCGGTTTTCCGAATGAATATTGCATCAAGGTTGCGAACTTAACGGAAGAAGAACGACAGGAAATTAAAGATGAAAATGGAAACGTGGTAAACATCAGCAGTGAATTTGATGAAATAGCGTGCAAGGATGTTGCAGAAGCCATATTAAAATATACAAACCGTTATATTGTAATTCATGGAGTTTTGAATAAAGATTTATATCCGGAAAAAATTCAGAAATTGTTTGCGAAAGAATTAAAAAAGCGAAATATCACTGATGAAGAAATCGAACAAATTAGAAAAGAAGAAAAAATAGAACAACTTTAAAAAGAATTGTATAGTTTTGATTTAAATGGCGACGGAATGTTTGGTGGCGAAGAAATTACGCCGGAGCAGGAAGAAGCTATGAATCATTATATTTGGGATACGGGAAGAGCTTTAGCACCGATAACAGGACTTTTTTTTAGTATGATTTATTGTCCTGTTGCAATTGGAATAGAATTTTTTATAGATTCTATTATTCAAAAAGTGAAACGCATTAAGAATACTAAGGAATAAAATGGATGAATAAAAAAAGTTTATTTCTTGCTTTGTTTTGTATTTTTGTACATTTTGTTTTTGCAGATGATGGTTACATTGAAAACTGGGGCGGCGGCAACGGGAATATTACTATTGGAAAGCTTTCGCTATTCATTCTTGAATTCGAAGCAGATTGGTCGGAGCGTGCTGTATTTTATAATTCAAAAACAAAAGAAATTTCAGAAATAAAAGATATAACAGAACAGGCAATTTATTCTGCGCGAACTGTCAAAACTAAAAAAAATAATTTTTTTGAAATTGTTGGCGTAACTCATCAAGGCCGCGGGAATATTTATCTTTTTGATAAAAATGGAAAACTCTTTTTTTCTTATTATTTTATGGACAGTAATATGGAAGAAGCAGAATTTCCGGATTTTGAAAAGATTCCTTTCCTGCAGGAAGCAGTTTTAAAAACAGCGGATGAAAAGAATGAAGGGCGGTATGCTTACAGCAAGATTTTTAGAGACGGAAAATTAAATATAGATTATTCAAAATATGATGAAGGCATTATAAAAATTTATGGTATTGCCGATTATGTCGGTCGCAGTTTAAAAGACGATCAGGAAAAAGTTTTTGCTTCCGAAGAAATAGAACGCGTTTTTTCTCTTACAAAAAAAGAATGGGTTTTGACAGAATCAAAAGGAAGTATTGAAGATATTTCAAATAAGTGGTAAAAATTACTTCCCTGAATATTTGTTCTTCCTGGTGTAAATGCGGCAATTCTTTTTAATAATAAAGATTAATGATGTGGGCGCAAACATTTTTTTTGGAAACTTTGTTTGCGCCGTGTTGTTTATGAATTATAAAAAAATAAATTTAAAATATGGGAGTTTAAAAAATGAATAAAAAGAAAAATTTATTTCTTGCATTATTTTGTATTTTTGTAAATTGTGTTTTTGCAGATATCCTGCCGCCGCCAGAACTGGAACCTCTTGTTAAAGATGAATATATTTACAAAAGATCAGAAGTCAGTACTGGCGATTATTTTTACGGCATGATTAAGATTGAATCAACCAGCGAAAAAAAATATATTTACGAAGTTCCAGTTTATTCCATAAAATTGAACAGAATGCTTGAAGGCGATGTTCAGTGGAAATTTATAACAAAGATGGAATTTAAAAATGATGAAATAATTACAATTGAAAATTCAAATAAGGATGTTTACGAATTCAATATCAATACTTATGAAGTAAAATGTGTTTCGAATCCAAATCAGAAACTTATAGATAAATCTTATAATTCAAAAATAAAAACAAGATTTTTGCTGGGTACAAAATATACACAGGCGCAGCCAGAGAAAAAAGAATTAACAAAAATTGAAGATGTAATTTCTGTTGCTGAAAATGTGCTGTTTTCTGTTTATGGCGAAGAAAGAATAAAAGATGAAATGCCATATAGAATTTTCCGGGTAAAAAATAAATGGTATGTTCAGGGCATGTTAACTGAGCAAACAAAAGGCGGAGTTTTTCAAATTATAATAAATGCAGAAACTTCTAAAATTGAATTAATTTCTCACGGAAAATAAAAATGAAATTTAAAAAATATTTTATCTTTTTAATCTGCGTATTTTTGATTTCCTGCAAAACACAATCTGATGAAGAAGTGTTCAATAAATTTGTTCAAAGAAAATCCGTAACAGATTTTTTAATTTTGCAGACTATGGATGTAACGCCGCTTGAATCGCTTGATAAAGATTATCGAAGAATAATTGAAAATACTGCGAACAGAACTTTCTTATTTGAAAAGGCAAAATCAGAAAAAGAAACACAATGGTGCATTCCAATTTTAATGTGTTCGCTAACTGAAGGTGACGTTGCAATTTGTATGCTTTGCGATATGTATAAAATGTCTGATGAATATTTTGAAAATGTGATGTATGAAAATGTAGAAGGCGAAGTGGGAACAAAAAACGCAGGTGACTTTTGGAATTACGTTCATGAATCGCCGGAGCATAGAGATGAAATCATTCAGAAAACAATGAAATGGGTAAATCTTTATAGAACCAGTGATTTGATAATTTCAGAAGAATAAAACAGCGGAAATTTCGCGGGTAATTATAAAAAGGTGATGAAAAAAAAGCAGGAAAAATAAATGAAAAAACTTATACTAACAAATGACGATTACAAAGGCTATGCGGAACATATCCGGCATGCGTGCCGCGGAATTCTTTTAAACGGCGACAATGTTTTACTGTGTTACGAATCAAATACAAAGCAGTACATTATTCCTGGCGGCGGTGTGGAAAATGATGAATCTTTGGAACAGTGCTGCGAGCGCGAAATGCTTGAAGAAACCGGATTAAAAGTTAAGCCTGTAAAATATTATCTTGAAATTGAAGAACATTTTTCTGACTGGCACCATTTTAATCATTATTTTATTTGTGAATTAATTTCGGACACCGGCGAAAGGCATCTAACCAAAGCCGAAGAAGAGGCCGGCTACGTTATTGAATGGCTTCCGTTAAAAAAGGCAATTGAGATTTTTGGAACTTATGAGGATTATCATAAAATAAGGCTGGAAACTTTTGGAATGTATCGCCGGGAGTTTACAGCCTTGCAGGAAGTTTATAAAATTATTTCTGAAAAAAAATAATGCGGTGGTTGAAGCTCTCAAAACCACCTGCTTAAAACAAATCCCAAAACCTTTTTTTTCCCGTTCGGGAAAATTTTCACCCAAAACACCATTTTTCCTGTTGATTTTCCCGAACGGGAAAGTTATACTTAAATCATGAAAATCAATTCTGTTGAATCCATTTCAGAAGCCGTAAAAACGCGGCGTAAACAATTAGGACTTACTCAATCAGAGACCGCCGCAATGTGCAACGTAGGTGCCCGCTTTTTCTCAGAACTGGAAAACGGCAAAGAAACTTTGCAGATGAATAAGGTTCTTCATTGCCTCGAAATGCTTGGAATAAATCTCTATGTTGTTAATCGCGAAGATGATACAGGAGACAATAAATGAAACTCAATGTATTTTATGGCAATGAAAAAGCAGGCTGTCTCGAATCAACAGAAAATCGCGGTGTGATATTTATTTACGATGAAAAATATCTGAATGAAAAAACTTCAGTTTCGCTTTCTGCTTCACTTCCTCTTCAAAACAAAGAGTTCACCCAAAAGCAGTGTATTCCTTTTTTCTCTGGTCTTCTTCCCGAAGAAGATTCCCGTAAAAAAATTGCAGATTACCTTCATGTTTCAGAAACAAGTACACTAAAACTTCTTGAAGCCCTTGGTGGAGAATGTGCAGGACTTATTTCAATTTTGCCCGAAGAAGAAAAAACTGTTTCGAAAAACAATTACACTTTGAATCTGGAAAATTACGAACCTCTTGAAGAAAATCGCCTGAAAGAATTTGTTGAAAAAATGAATACCCGCCCGCTTATAAAAGCAGATGACAAATTAAGATTGTCGCTTGCAGGCGCACAGGAAAAACTTGCACTTGCAAATATCGACGGAAACTGGTATCTGCCAATAAATGGATCTCCTTCAACACATATCTTAAAGCCGACAAGACAAGGTTCTCTTTTGTCACTTGCTCAGAACGAATATATCTGCATGAAACTTGCAAAAAATTTTGGACTGCCAGTTCCAAACGTAGATTTATTGAATATCGCAGGAAAAGATGTTTTTGTAGTAGAACGATATGACCGAATTAAAAAAGACAATTCTATTCAGCGGCTTCATCAGGAAGATTTTTGTCAGGCACTTGGAATTATGAGCACGTCAAAATATCAGAATGACGGCGGACCGGGAATAACTGATATTTTTAATGCAATCAAAGACAACTGTACAATGCCTGTTTTAGAAACTCAGAAATTCCTGCGCTATGTAATTTTCAATTTTATTATTGGAAACTGCGACAGTCACGGAAAAAATTATTCTCTTCTTTATAATAACAGGGCAGTTGAACTTGCCCCATTGTACGATGCCGTTTCGACAGTAATTTATCCAGGCCTTACAGAAAAGCTTTCAATGAAAATTGGTAACCACTATGAGATTCAAAAAGTAAACAAAGAAGATTTTTCTTTACTTGCAGAATCTTTGAATATAAAAGGCAACGTTCTCACAAAAATCTTCGATGATTTTGGACGCAATTGCAACCAGGCTTTTGAAAAATTGCAGACTGAAGAAAAAGTTTCAAAATCAGTCCTTGATTCAATTTATTCTGTAGTAAGTTCAAAAATATCTCTCTAAACAGCTTGCGTTTATTCATCATCTTCTTCTGGCAGCAGAAGGCTTTTTATTTTTTCTGCTTGTAAAGTCTGTGAAAAAAATTTAATATGCGTCCGAAGAGAAAAACAAAAATGGAAAAAAATTATATTTCTGATGACGCGGTTTTTGCGGTGGAAGAAAAGTTGAAGGCGTTTTTGAAGGAAAATAAAATTTCTGTGGAACGAGTTTTCTGGCCGCAGAACAGCAATTTTCTGGTTTACGTAAAGAATGGATTTGCGGTAATTGAAGGCAAAAATTTTTTTAAGGCGCATCGGGAAGAAATTCAAAAATTGTTTTTGGAAACTTGCGAGGAATTTTCTGTAAAAGAATTTGTGCTTAAAGATTATTTTGATTTTTGTAAAAAGATTGGGCATGAGTCGGACGAGTTTGATTTTGAAATGATTTTTTATTCCGAGGCGGATAAAAAAGTTAATGAGTTTATAAGAAAAAATAAATCTAAGGCGGTGAAAATTTTACGTGAACTTTTGCCCGGAAAAATTTCGCATGTTTACTGTCATTCTTTTTCCGAGGAGCCAAAGTTTTTTCCGTGCGGATTTTATGTTTTTATAAACTCTATGGAAAATTTTGAAAGCCTTGATGAGGCTCAGCAGAAAAATCTGGAAGAAGAATTTTTGAAGCGGTTTAAGGAATTTGATTTGGAAAATATTCTTTGCAAAGAAAATATTGCGCTTGATTTTCTGCCTGGAAAAGATAAAAATGGTAAAAATTTAATTGAATATGGATTTACTCGTGAAGATTAATTTGGGGAGAGTGGGATTATGAAATTAAAAAAAGTGCATTTAATTTTGCTTACGATTGTTTTGTTTTTTGTGAGTTCCGAAATTTATTCGCAGACGACTGAACAGACAATTCAAGTTTTGTTGAATAATAAGTTTGGAAAAAGTTTTACGCTTGATAGTTCCTGGATAGAATTTAAGCCTTTGTCTTTCCCTATTAGAGATGATATGCTGGAATTTACTTTTAATAATGATGGCGAAGGCGGTTATTATCTTGCAAGTGGATTTGTAAAAGTGGATGGAAATAAAATTCATTATGTATGCGACATGGAATATAATCAACCTGCAGATGAAGAAATTAAATTTGATGGTGAGCTGCGTGGTTTTGGTGAACTACCGAACGTTAATTATCGTTACGAACTGAGCACTCCCTGGGATACGCTTGAAGGCGGAATTGTTCAGGATGGTGAAGAAGTTTTGTGCGACGGCCATAAATGTATAAAATATTCTAAAAGAATTATTTTAAAGAAAACTGCAAAAAGATATACTGCGCCGGATTTTTCTTCTGATTTATTAGTTTCGAATGATGTAATAATTAATGAGTATAAGCTGCCGAATAATTATGTGCTTTTGCCGGGCGTTGTGACACAGGCTTTTGGCGTTATTGAAAATCAGGTGAATAGACGCGGCGAAAAAGGTTCGTGGTATGTTTTTGCAGATAATCTTTATCCTTCTCCATATCCTTATTACTGGGTTTTTGTTCCGGAAAATTCCAGCTTTGTTTATGAAGGAGATTTATATGAAAATCCGGATTTGGAGCACGAAAAAATTCTTAAATCTATGTCGGATGATTTTTTGAATGCAATTTATAAGCAGAATTTTTCTTATTTAACCGATGAAGAATACAGAAAACTTGATAGCCGCCGCTGGTGGGATTGGCAGGATTATTCAATTATTTTTGAAAACGTAGGACTTTCTGATAATCGTGCAGAAATTAAAGCGGGTGCAACAAAAAGAATAAAAGAAAATTTACGCCTTAGAAAAAATGACACTTTGAATAGTTCCGTGATTACAACAATTGGTGAAGGTTCAAAGGTAAAAATATTGGCAACTGGTGAACCTGAAGTTATTGATGATATTTACAGTTACTGGGTAAAGGTGCAGATTGTAAATGGAACTGACCGCGACGGAAATCCATTGCAGGCAGGAACAACCGGCTGGTGTTTTGGTGGTTATTTGGAATAGAACGCTGGCGCTGGTGAATTAGGAAGGGTAGCGGACAAGACCGGAGCGAATGGCGGTTTTGATCCCTGAGCCTGTCGAAGGGGCGAAACCGCCTTGAGTGAGGACTTGGGAGCGAGGGAGGGGCTCCTCCCTCCTATATTTTATTTATTTCTATTGTGTAATTTTTTATTCAATTCGTTTGCGGTGTTGGAATCTACTTTGTACGAAATAAAAAGTACGAATGCATACACTGCAACTATTACACCTTCGAACGCAATGAACGATGCAATTTGTGTAAAGCAGAACCAGCCGGAAAAATTTCCGATTACAAGTACGATTGTGTTTATAATTAAAAAATAAACAATTTCCATAATCAGCATTTTTGTTTTGGAAATTGATTTGTCTACAAGAAATGGAATGTAGAATACCGCAGAAAGAAATCCGATTAACAGAATAAAAAGAATATCGAAAATATCAAAGCTTGCAGAAAATCCTACGAAAGCAACCAGATAAATTGAAGTAAAAATAAAGATTGAAGTTACAACTCTTGTAAATATAGAAATTAAAGCATTAATTAATTCTTTCATATAAATCCCCGTTCTATTTTCTGCAGATTAAAACTCAAGAAGTTCTTTTAGTTTTGGAACATAGTTTCTGGAAATAATAACCTTGTATCCGTTTTTTAGAACTGCTTCAAAACGACCGCTGAATGCAGGCGAAAGGCTTTCGATTTTATCAATATTCACAATTACAGCTTTATTGGCACGGAAGAAAATTCTTTCAGGCAGAATTTCTTCCAGCTCATAAAGCTTCAGCTTTGTTTCAAAAACTTCTTTAAGCGTGTAGGCAAAAACCTTGTCGTCTACAGATTCAAAATATAAAACTTCATTTTTTTCAACCAGATGAATCTGATTGTTTTTGTAAAAGTTGATTTTTGAATTTCCGTTTTTCAGTTGATTCAGCAGTCTGGTAATTCCTTCATCCAGAAATTCGCACTTTACAATAATTTCGTCTTCTTCATCCGGTTTTTTGTCTAAAATAGTAATCTTCATCTAAAATTCCACTATAATAGGTTTATCATAATTTTCCCTAAAATAATAGACTACTTTTCTCTTATTTGGTTCAAAAACTGCACTCCAAGCAGTTAATTCTTCGCCACTTTTACTATACTGGCTTGCATGAACAGATTTTAAAGCATCTCGAACATCGCTTGTATTCAATTTGTACTGTAAAGCTTCGCAGGTGTCCTTTAATATTCCAAAACGAAGTCTTGAATTACCAGCCTGTTCATTAATTCCGTCATCCTTTTTTGGTGAATCGGCAGTATAGTGATTTGTAAGAACAGGAGTTTCTGTTACATACATTTCGTTATCTGCCCATTCAACTACAACACTTTTTCCAGTGTTATCTGCAATTGCAAAATGGTGTGCAGCTCCAATTACAGAATGCATGTCGTGATTTTCAAGAATTTCAATTGCTTCATCAACAGTTGCGGCTCTATCCAGAATAAGACGGATTGCGTCGGTTGTTGTAACACTTATTTTTCCGCGTTCCTGAGCAGTTGTTTCTCTGTCTCCTGCCATTAAATCTGCAATGTATAAACCTTTTTCATTCATACCATCCATTGGCACATAAATAATTCCAAGCGCAACGGCATCGGCAGGAAACTTGTAGCTTGGTTCCCAGTCACGGTTAATTCCAAGATGAGAAAGACAGCAGGTAGAAATTGATTCGTAGCCGTTAGTTGGTTTTGTGTGAACAATCATAATTGAACAGTCATTCCAGTCGTAGTTTCTTCCAAAAATCATTCCGCCGCAGGAATCTGCATTTTTAGCAGAAAGAGAAGCACAGCCAAAATCTCCTAAAGAAATCTTTACTTCGGATTCAGATTTATTTCTTGGTGAAGACCAGGTTCCTTTTTTAAGAGACTTAGTAATGAAGTTAATTAAATCTCCAACAGATTTCCCACCGCCGTTAGAAAGATATTCATCAAGGCCATAATCGCCTTCAAACTCTAAATAAAAAACACCGTCATCAATCTGCTTCATTGATTTTACGGCATCCATTTCATCGCGGTATGCGCAGGATGAAAACAAAAATCCTAAAACCAGAAAAAGAGAAAGAAAAATCAGATTCAGAAGAAAAAGAAGAAGAACCAAAGGATAAATTAAATAATTTACCTTCACCAAAAAAAGAAAAAGAGGAAGAAGAGCCTT
>CAMVBP010000015.1 GCA_947165795.1 uncultured Treponema sp. | reverse complement strand
ATGACAGCCTATGCTTATCTTTCTACCGGCGCAGAACCTGTTGCAGAATATTATTTTGATAAAATTCTCCAGCAGTCACAGGACCTGCTTGTAAAAGGAAATTCAGTTCACTTTTTATGTCTGCAGAATCTTATTCAGATTAGTAAAACTCCGGCTCACAGAATTAAATATTTTAATGAATTAATAAATCTTTTCCCGGACAATGTAAATAAAACAGAACTATATCTGAGACTTGCGCTTGAATATCAGAACGACAGTATGTGGGAGCAGGCATTAAGAACTTACAGACTCTTCCTTGATCAGAACGACGCAACAACAATTCAGATTGCAGGAGAACCGGATGCCTATAAAAACGCAAGACACTTTGTAGATTTTTATGATGCATCTAAAGACTGGACAACCGATCCTTCTAAAAACTGGACTTTTGAAAGCCTTCCTGAACTTGAAGAAGCCGTTAAAAAAGCAATTAAAAATTATGACTGGAAAACTCTGGACAGTTATAAAGCAAAGGTAAATTTCTTTTCAATGTCGTGGAAGCAGGACGAAATGGATGCAAATGCGCAGAGCGAATTTTCTATGAGAAGCTTTATGCGTGGAAACAGGATTCGTTTTAATGATACACTTGACGAGGCTTCGACTCCAAATGAAGCATATTTAAAAACCTGGGGTTGGAGTACTTACATTCCTGTATGGTATCTTTATTTTAGAAAAGTAAATTTCCCTATTGATCCTGATATAAACGGAAACTGGGAGTGGGCAGGAATTTATATGGGAAACAAACTTTAATGTGTAAAAATAAAAAAACAAAAAAAAGTTTTCTCTTAATCATTCTTTCACTGATTCTTTTATTTTCCCTGAATGCAGAAACTGCAATTGCATCTGTAAAGAACACAGAACATTCTGCGGCAGATATAATTGCTGAAGAAAAATCAAATTCCGAAGAAACCGCGTCTGACGAAATTCCTTCAGAAGAAATTCCTGCTTCGGAAATTGAACTGCCGGAGGAAGAAACTACAGAAAACGAAGCAGACGGAAAAGAAGAATCTGAAGAAGTTCTGGAAGAACCTGTTGATTTTTTAGATGAAGAAACAATTACAATTCCGGAAGAGTTCAGTTTTTCTGCCGCTTCTGTAGATTATACTTCAACGCTTGCCAGCGATATTTTAAAAAAGATAACAGAGCGAAATAAAATTCCGCATTATTTAATTCCCGGAGTTACGGAAGAAGAACTTGCAAGACCTGAAGTAGAAAAATTCCGCAATCTTTATATGAGCGAAAAATGGTCTTCCCTATTAAAGGCTTATCTTGAAAGCGCAATGGAATACCGCCTTTATGTAAGAAAAGCAATTGCCGACAACGAGCTTCCTGAATATCTAGAATATCTGCCGGTTGTAGAATCAAATTACAAAACAAACGCTAAATCAAAATCAGGTGCTATAGGAATGTGGCAGTTTATGGAAAACAGCGTTTATCCTTTTTTGACATTAAATGATTTTGTTGATGAACGTCTTGATCCGTGGAAGTCTACCGATGCCGCATTAAAAAAGCTTATTGATAATTATAAAACTTTTGACGACTGGTACATTGCAATTGCCGCTTACAACTGCGGAGCCGGCGCAATGAAAAGAATTCTAAAAAAAGCAGAAGAAAAAGATTTCTGGTATCTTCTTGATCACAAGCTGCTTCCTAACCAGACTGCTGAATATGTTCCAAAGCTTATTGCAATTGCAGATCTTGCTATAAACGCAGAATATTATGGAATAGATATACCTTCACATAACGAAGAATATGAAATTCTGGAAAACGAAAAGAACGGCTTATATGATTACCTTACGGTAAATAAGGCTTATTCAATTTCTCAGCTTGCAACAGAAATGCGCATAGATTTAAATGAATTAAAGAGACTGAATCCATCTTTTACCCGCGGAATGACTCATCCTGCAAAAACAAGCTCAATCAGACTTCCTCTTGGAATGCAGCAGTCAGGTGAAGATGCAATTGCAAAACTTGATCCTATAGAATTTCCATTTACTTACAAAGTTGTAGCCGGAGATTCCTTATGGAGCATTTCCAGAAAGTATAAAGTGTCTGTTCAGTCAATCTGCGACATAAATAACATAAAAGAAAACGATATCCTTAAAATAGGAAAAACTCTTTACATTCCGGCAAAATAAGCCGAATATCAATATATGAAATTAAAAACTTTTTTTAAGGCTTTTGGAATTTTATTTTCTCTTCAATTTTCACTTTTTGCACAGGAAAATGCAGTAAAAACTGTAGAAGCAACCAGCAGCATTAACTGGATTACCAGAGATTTTTCTACAAATATTTCATTGGACACAAAAGCAGCAAACATTCAGTTACCTTCAGGCAAAAAAACAGCGGCTTCACAGATTCAGACAAAAATGCCTGCATTAATTCAACAGCCTTTGTTAATTCTTTTTGTAGATTCTTCAAAGTCTATAGGAGATTCTGTAGTAGAAAATCAGCTTTCGCTTGATCAGGTTTACCACTTTATTATGGGAGGCTATAAAACTCCTGATGTATTCACAAAAGACATGAAATACATGAATACAACAAATAAAATTAACCTGAATACACTTTGCGGAAATCTTGTAAAACACAAGACTGTTTATACACCGCAAAAGCCTATAGAAATTGTTCCGTCGAGAGCTTATTCCGGAATTATAATTGACGCGAGAGGTCTTTCACCAATTCATGGTGAATACATTCAGAGCGAAACTTATCCATGTGTTTTCCCAAGTATCTGGGATGAATATATGAATACGATTTATGAAAAAAATCTTGTAAACCCGGAAGTTATTAAAAAGTCCGGTGAAGTCGGTTATCATTATTCAGACGATGTTTCTCTTTATGCAGACCGCGTAGGTTATGATCCGCTTTACATAAGGGCAACAAAGGTTTTTGGAAGGAACAGAACTGATCCGATTATTAAACATTCAGACGCATTAAAAATCCTTACCGTGCCGGAAAATGTAAAATTAATGCAGGAAGGAAAAGTTGTAATTCTTCTGGATGAAAAGAATTTAATTTACGATATTGCAGTTCCAGAAAAAGATACGAATTATTACGTAAAACTTAATGAAGCAAAAAAATACTTTTTTTCAGATTTAACAAAAGACATTACAGTTAACGACAGTGAAACTGGATTCCAGTTCATAGCAAATTTAAATTTCTATCCTGACTCTGATGTTCTTTTACCTTCTGAACAGCCAAAAATTGATATAATTGCAGAAGAGCTGAAAAAGATTCTTATGGATGACGGTTATACAATTCTTGTTGAAGGACACACAGCAGATGTAGGAAAACCTGTCGGCCAGTTAAACCTTTCTGTTGACCGTGCAATTGCCGTAATGAATGCACTTATAAAAAATGGTGTTGATGAAAAAATCTTCAGTTACAAAGGTTATGGAGGAGTATTCCCGGCAGCCTCTAACGACACAGAAGAAGGAAGAGCGGTAAACCGCCGCGTAGTAATCACAGCAAGACCGCGTGCAACATATATTCAGCGTGAATAGAAAAAAATCTTTCATTAAAAAAATCACACAGAGAACCGCGTTTCGCTCAGGTAAACGAAAATGAACCTTCGCGCAACGCGAACCTCTGTGTGATTTTTTTTAAACATATTTTTGTATTCACCAGATGCATTCCCTGTTTATTTCGCACCTGGCAAAATAATTCGTGCAAATGCATTTATTCACGAATTATTGTCAGCTTTGCACTTTGATATGCCGGCAAGAACTTTTTTACTTCACCGGTAAAAAACTGAACGTTAATTACAAATTCCGCGCCATTATAACCGCTTTTTATTACACAGCCTTCGCCATAATCATCATGATATATTTTTGTTCCTTTTTTCCATTTTTTAAGAAGAGGATCATTTTCTTCTGAACGGGAAGTATTTCCAGAATAATTACCGTAACCTCCGGAGTTCCTATACCCGCTGTAACTTGCGCCGAATCTATTTGCAAAAGAATTTTCTTCTCCGCTTCCAAAGCCAAATGGAATATTTCCAATAACCTTAAAAGCCGGCAGAACATCACGTAAAAACTGACTTGGCTGCATAAATTCCCAGCGACCATACAAAGCTCTGCGCGACGTAGAAGTTACATAAAGCTGATTCTTTGCTCGCGTAATTCCTACATAAAAGAGCCTTCGTTCTTCTTCTAAATCTGTTCCTGATTTTCCAAACCGTGGAAAAACGCCCTCTTCTACTCCGGTAATTATTACGTTATTAAACTCAAGACCTTTTGTGTTGTGGAGAGTCATGAGCGTAACATAATCACTTACATCATTTTCCTGTTCGGCAAGAGTACGCTCTAAATTTATGGAATCAAGAAATTCTATAAGCAGCTCGCGCAACGGTTTTCCTTCAAGATTTCCGTCATAGGGAACGGCACTATCTATAAAACTCTGAAGATATTCTTCGGTCTGTGTGTCTTCAATTTTGTCGCCTGTTTTGTAATACTCAAGTATTCCCGAACGCTCAACAACAAGTTTTATAAAATCGGAAAGATGTTTTTCTGATTCAATAAATGTTTCAAAATTATCAAAAATATTTATAAACGAAGCAGCGCCTTCTCCTGCCTTTTTTGTAAAATCTTTAGCCGCAATCATTTCGCGCATTACTTCAAGCAAGTCTTTAAAATATATATTTTCATCAGATTCATCATTATTGTCTGCAGTGTTTTTTTCTACTGCATTATTTAAAGATTTTAACAGAATTTGTTCCTGAGTTTTTACTCCAAGAGAACGTGCCGGTTTATTTATAATTCTTCTGAATGCAATAACATCTCTATGATTCTGAAACAAAGAAAGATAAGCAATTACATCTTTTATTTCTGCGCGTTCATATAATTTTAAACTTCCAAAAATTCTATAAGGTATTTTTCTTCGTATAAATTCTTTTTCAAAACCTGTAGCCTGTGCATTTGTTCTAAAAAGAACCGCCCAATCAGAATAAGAACAAGGCTCTTTTACAGATTCCAAAGACTGCTCAATTAAATCAGAAACAAGACGCTGTTCAGCATCCTGATCTTGAAGAAAAACTAAAACAGGCTGTTTTCCTTCTCCTCTGTCTGAAATCAACGTTTTATCAAGGCGATCAGAATTCTTTTTAATTACAAGATTTGCGGCATCAAGAATCTGTGAAGTTGAACGGTAATTACGCTCCAGCTTAACCACTGTTGTATTTGGAAATTGTTTTGAAAAATCAAGAATATTCCGAACCTCTGCGCCTCGGAATTTATAAATAGACTGATCATCATCACCTACAACACTGACATAACAATCATTTCCATATTTAATGCCGGAAAGCTCCTGAAGCAGATTGAACTGAGCAATATTTGTATCCTGATACTCATCAACCATAATAACTTTAAAACGGCGATAAACGCGCTCTCTTACTTCTTCATTTTGTTTTAGAATAAGATATGGAAGCATGATTAAATCGCCAAAATCAACATTTCCGGTCGCACGAAGAGCTTTCTGGTATTCGGCATAAATTGCATTTAAATCAAGCTCACTTTCTATCTGACTCAAATCATCTTCGGGAAGAAGACCATAATCTTTTGCAAGAGCAATCTGTTTTGCAGCAGTTTTAACTTCCTTTGAAGAAAGAGAAGGAACTGAATGTTTTAAAAGCGTTTCAGAATCATCATCATCGTAAACCGTAAAGTTTTCCGACAAATCAGTATAATCAATATAATTTCGCAAAAACCAGGCACCAAACGAATGGAATGTTTTTATTTCTGATTGTGCAGCATCAAATTCAAGTTCGCACGCACGTTCCTTCATTTCATTTGCAGCTTTTTTTGTAAATGTAACTGCAAGAATTTTCCAGGGTTCAACAATTTTCTGTCGAATGAGATACGCGATTTTTCTTGTTATAACGGTTGTTTTTCCGGAACCGGCGCCTGCCAGAATTAATAACGGGCTGCCTTCATGTACTACAGCTTCTTTCTGCTGTTCATTTAAGTTTTCAAAGAGATCTTCACACACAATTATTTTCCGTGTTTCTTTTGTTTTTCTTCATATAAAATTTTATCTGCTTCGGAAAGAAGATTTCTTAATACACTGGATTTCTGCAAATCTGCATAACCAATACTTGTAGAAACAACAAAAGGAAGATTATTTTCTTTTGAAAAAATCTGATTATACATGTCTATTTTAAGATGAATTTTATCCAGCTGGTTGCGCTTTGCACCAATTGCAACTATTCCAAATTCATCTCCACCAATTCGGCCGATTACATCATTTTTGCCAAAAACCTTCTTAAACGTCTGGGCCTGAACTTTAATTGCAAGGTCTCCAACATCGTGGCCATACTGATCGTTTATCTGCTTTAAGCCATCAAGATCGGCAAAGAATACAATTGCGTTTCCATCGGTTTCCTGCATTAAGTCTATTACTGCCTGACCGCTTTCAAAAAATCCGCGTCTGTTCAAAACTTCGGTAAGTTCATCTGTACGTGCCATTAATGCAAGATTTATATTATCAGTTTCGAGGCTCTGCTGCTCGGCAATTTTTGCACTATACTCTGCAGCATTAGAAATTGAATGAATAAGAATCTTTAAATAAACTTCATAATCAGCAAACTTATTCTGATTCAGTTTACAGAACAGAAATCCGTAATGAGTCTGGCCATGGAAAATCGGCTGAAGCATATAAATTCCCGAAGAATTTTTTATACTTCTGGAAGAAAAAATCTTTTCGTGAGGATTATAAAATACTTCCGGACGATAAACTTCGGAATTCTGTTCCTTATTATAATACATGTAAAGTTCCATTTTATCCGGCAGAATAAAATCATCGTTTTCGTCTACCAGAATAGGTGTCGGGAACAGCTGAAGATAAACCGAAGAAAGCTCACATTCACGCGTAATATACTTTAACTGGAAGAAATACTGCTTTAATGTATTCGCATTTCCTACGGTGTCGAGCAATGTAAGAATATTTGCCTTTTCCTTCAGATTATCAATAAACTGGAAGGTTCCGTCATTAACTTCAAATCCTTCATATTTTGTTTCGTCTTCAAAGGTTTTATAAATTCTTCTTGCATCGCCTTTTTCTATACAGCCGCAAGACTGACGGAATTTTGTATATAATTCAACACTAACAGTTTTAGGAACTTTTCTTCCCTGAACGACTGCGAGCGCAACATCTGCGGCAGCCTGTCCCTGTGCATAAATATTCTGATTAATAGTTGTAAGAGTCGGTTCAGAAAGAGAAGCTACAATTGCATCATCAAAACCGGTAAGCTTAACATCATCCGGAACTTTAATTCCAAGCTCGTTAAACGCACTTAAAACTCCAATTGCAGTCATGTCGTTTACACAAACCATTGCATCAAAATTCAAATCTGCTTTTGACTTGAATTTTTCTTTAATTAAATCATGTGCAAAAAAGTTTGTATATGTTCCATCAAAAACAAGATTTTTATCATACTTTAAGCCGTTCTGCTTTAAAGCATTCTGATAAGCCTTAAAACGAAGTTTTCCGTCTAATGAATCAACTTTATTCGCAGAAAAGAATGCTATTTTTTTGCAGCCGTGTTTATTTTTCAAATGAGAAATAATTTCATTATAAGAAGAATTACAATCCGCCATTATTGTATAAGAATTATCAAGCGGAAGTTCAACAGAAACAGAAATAACAGGCTTTGGCGCAAGACGCTTTACATAGGCTTCAAAGTCTGCTGCCGGCATAAGGGTTGTATAAACACATGATAAAACTATATATGCATCAATATCATCGGACAAAAGATATTCCGCAGATGTCCAGAACTGATAGTTATACATACTTGTAATATCATGAGGGACCTTTGTTTGTGCTAATATAATTTTAACATCTTTTCCACGAAAGTAATCTGCAATTCCATTAAGAATATTAAGGCAGTATTCTGTAGAAAATGACGGAACTAAAACTGCTATTGTTTTCATTATATAGTATTATACACTAAAAAATGAATTTGCGCGAAAAATTATTTATATTTTTTCTAATAAGTTTTTCAAAACTTGCGTCTAAATCTATTCCTGTGCAGGCAATTATGCGTGCTTTTACAACATTTCCGGCTTTTACTGCCTGAACCTGCTCTTCTTCATCAAGGTCGTAGCGTACAACTATGTTTCCATCTACATCAGGAGCCTGGAACCACGCTCTTCCAATTGCAAGTCCTTCCTGTTCGCTTTCTATTACTTCTTCTATAAGTACATTAACTTCTTTGCCAATATAGGAATTTAATTTTTCTTCAGAGATTTTCTGCTGAATTTCCTGAAGAATTTCTGCGCGCTTTGCAGCTTTTGCTTCCGGAACGCGATGCTTAAAACTATAGGCCGGAGTGTCTTCTTCGCGGCTGTATGAAAAAGTTCCGGACCAGTCAGGTTTAATTTTGCTAAGGAATTCCTGTGTATTTTTTGCGTTTTCTTCTGTTTCACCAGGAAAGCCAGTCAGGAAAGTTGTACGGATAACTGCATCAGGCAAAACTTCCCTGATTTTTTCTATAAGACCGACATATTCCTCTGAAGAACCTGTTCGATTCATTGAAAGAATTATTGAATCGTCGCCGCTCTGGAAAGGAATGTCAAAATATCTGGCAAATCGTGAATCGTTTTTTATAATCTTAAGAATATCTGTATTAAAGTGATCCGGGTGAATGTATAGGAGCCTGATTAAAAAATCGCCTTTTAATTCTGAAATTTTAGAAAGAAGAACTGAAAGCGGAGATGTTCCTGTATTATTTTCTGAAGAAATAAAGCCGGTCTCTGTTCCATAAGCGGCCAGATCCTGACCAATAAGATTTATTTCATATATTCCGTCATTTATAAGCGCCTGAATCTCAGAAATTATTTCATTCATCGGGCGGCTTCTTAATTCACCGCGGATTAAAGGAATTGCACAGAATGAACAGTGATTAGAACAGCCTTCCGTAATTTTTACAAATGCAGAGCCCGGATAATTAAAAAGGACAGGCCTTTCGCCGCCGCAAACGCCGCTCTGCGAAAATTTTTCTTCGCTTCGCTCGCCATTATCTATTTTGTGCATGAATTCAACAATTTTAGACAGATTTCCGTTGCCAAAAACACCGTCCAGCTCGTTCATATTTTCCAAAAGCTCGGAAGCATAACGTTCTGCAAGACAACCGGTCATAACAATTTTTGCATTCGGGTACGCCTTGTGAATATCATAAACTGCATCAATAGATTCTTTTTTTGCAGATTCAATAAACCCGCATGAATTTACAAGAATTACATCTGCTTCTTCTGGATTTAATGTAAGGGAAAAACCGTTTTTAACAAGATAACCGACAAGAAGCTCCCCGTCGGTCTGATTTTTTGCACAACCGTGCTGATCTATAAAAAATTTAGTCAAGTTCGATCACCACAAGCTTATACTTACCGTCGGTATCGCGGATCCACTTTATGTCTTCTACAAAAACCTGACCTGCTGCACCAATATCCAGATCATAAGTTCTTGAATCTGCAATAATTGAAAACTTAACTGCATTGTTATTAGATATCCACAATCGAATTCCGTTATGAGGTGTTGCAGTAAATACTTCGCCGCTAGAGAAATATGTTTCTACAGAATCGGCTCTATCAACTTTATCGCGGAACAGACATGGTCCACGGAAGCTTGCATTAATTGTAAACGGATATGCGCGGTTATCTTCAAGAATTACAATCTGAGGATGAGTTGTTTTTATTTCTGATTCAAGAGGAATATCTTCGTCAGAAACTGTAGCAGCAACAACAGACATACCCTGTCGCATTAAAATACTGACTTCTGCACCTCTTGTTTCATCGGTTGGAGAAATATCAGAAACGTAAATAATCATATCAGAAATATTATCGCCGTTTATATCAAGTTCGGCTTCTTCAGCAAGTTCAACATAATAAGTTCCTGTTGGTGTATCGATACCGAATGAAGAAAGTGTATTTCGTACTGTAAGGAAAACAGGAGTTTCTGATCCGGAAGGAATAAGGAATTTATCTCCTTTGTAAACTCTCTTAATGAATTTCTGATCGGTTAATTCATACTGCTTATTCTTTGATTTGCTTGAAACAATAACTTCATCATCTGTAACTTTCTTATTTTTTATAACCAGAAGAACAGAAACAACGATAATTACACATGCAACAGCGATTGAAGAAATAATTACTATAGGAAGGAAGCTTTTTTTACGGTAATTCCCATATAAGCCTTCAGGTAAAGGTGCTTCCTGAATCTGTTTGTTATGATAGAGCTTGAGCAAAAAGTCGCAATCAAGTTCAAGATAGGTTGCATAATTCTTTAAGAATCCAACCATATATGCTTCGCCGGGAAAAACACCGCTTTCTTCTGCTTCAAGACCTTCCAGATAGCGTCGTTCTATTGAGATTTCTCTTGCAACTTTTTCTAAATCAAGATTCTTTGCTTCTCGTGCATCTTTTAGGAGTTTTCCGTAACTTTCCATTCAGTTTTACTCCGAAAATAAGAAATTATTTAAATTGTTTGCATCTGTTGGAGGATCATAAATAAATCTTTGTTCTGAAATATTCTGATTTATTGTATAATCATAAAAATTAAAAATAAATTCTTCATTTTTTGGTGTAACGGCAGTCATTCGTCTGATAAGCTTTGTATCCGGATTAACTGCAATGTTAATATAATTAAATGCCTCTGATGCATTCTTCTTTGTAAGAATAAATTTTACAACCATTTCATCAGAACCCTCTTCAAGAGGAACAGGATTCTGACCAATTTCATAAGCAACGGTGTAATAGCGGGTCATTAAAGAAAGTCCCTGACCTGAAACCATAGATGCAGCACTTGTAGAAGAATTAACCTGCTGCTGCAAAACTGCAGAACCTGGAAGATAAACTGTAAGAGTATCGCCGTTAAAACAGATAACCTGCTCTTCCGGATTTGTATAATCCATTCGGATTAAATCAGGAGATTTATAAGATAATCTTCCGCTGCTCTCTTTTTTCTGAATTGATAAATCAAAATCAACTTCAAAATCTTTTATTGTGCCGTAATATTCAGAAATTGTTTTAAAATAGGCACTGGCTGTTGTTATACTCTGAGCAAAAATTGAAAACGAAAGGCAAAAAAATGCTACTGCAAAAAATCTTTTCATATCAGAATATTATAACGATTATTTTTCTGATTGTACAGATTCAGTTTTCTTTGTACGGCTCTTTTTTGCAGCCGGCTTTTCAGCTGAATCAGAAGCCTTTACCTTTGTTTTTGGCTTAGCTGCTTTGGCAGTTTTTTCTGAACCTGCCTTATCTGCTTTTTTCTGCTCTTCCAGAGCTTTTTTAGTTGCAGCCTTCTGCTTTTCCATAAGTTCAATACAATGAGCTTCGCCCTTTATAATATCATAGAATTCTTTTCCATCCATTGTTTCAATTTCAAGAAGACGAAGTCCTATAAATTCAAGTAAGTCCTTATGTTTTGTAAGAGTCTTTAATACATACTCATAACGCTCTTTCATTATGCGTGCAATTTCTTCATCAATATACTTTTGAGTATCTTCACTGAATTCGCGTATAAGAGTTGGTTCACCGCCGCGATTACCCAGAACACCCTTTCCAAGAGTGATATTTGTAAAGCGGTCGCTCATACCAAAGTCAGTAATCATTCTCTTAATTATATCAGTTGCACGTGCAATATCATTGGAAGCGCCGGTAGAAACATCGCCTAACATAATCTGTTCAGCGGCTCTACCTCCAAGCATACTGTCTACTTCGTTAATCATTTCGCGCTTTGTAAGGAAATTTCTTTCTTCTTCTTCGCGGTACTGAGTAAATCCGCCGATTCCATGAGAACGTGGAATTACGGTAATTTTATTAACAGGAACATGATCCGGAGTAAATGCAGAAACAAGCGCATGTCCTGTTTCGTGGAATGCAACCAGACGGCGTTCTTTTTCATTATCCTTGCGAGATTTTTTCTTTAAGCCGATGCTTACTTTATCAATTGCTTCATTAAAATCCCACATCGTAACTTTTTTGCGGCCGTTGCGAACTGCAAGAAGTGCGGCTTCGTTTACAACGTTTGCAAGATCTGCACCGGCAAAACCAGTTGTTCCGTGAGCAAGTGATTCAAAGTCAACATCTGCTTCTAATTTTACATTTTTAGAATGAATGCGGAGAATTTCTTCGCGGCCCTTTACATCCGGTTTTTCTACAGGAACCTGACGGTCAAAACGACCAGGACGAAGAAGAGCAGGATCAAGGATGTCTGCACGGTTTGTTGCGGCAAGAATGATAAGTCCCTTTTCGTTATCAAAGCCGTCCATTTCTACAAGCAGCTGATTCAATGTCTGTTCGCGCTCATCGTTTCCACCAAGATTGTTTACGCGGCTTTTTCCGAGTGCATCCAATTCATCAATAAAGATAATACATGGTGCTTTTTCGCGAGCCTGCTTGAACAAATCCCTTACACGGCTTGCACCAACGCCGACGAACATTTCAACAAAGTCTGAGCCCGAAATACTAAAGAACGGAACTCCGGCTTCTCCTGCAACTGCACGAGCAAGAAGAGTTTTACCGGTTCCAGGATCACCAACAAGAAGAACTCCCTTAGGAATTTTTCCTCCAATGTCTGTGTATTTTTTTGGAGACTTAAGGAAATCTACAACTTCAATAAGTTCCTCTTTTGCTTCATCTACACCGGCAACATCATCAAAGCGTGTTTTAATTTTTCCTTCTTCTACAACTTTTTCACGAGATGAGCCTACGTTAAATATGCTGCTCATTCCGCCGCTTCCGTTTCCCATTTTTCTGAAAATAAGGAAATATACCAGCATAATTAAGCCGATTGGAATTAAAAGATTTATTAAAAGCTGAATAAGATAATTATTCTGTTTTGGGACAAGCCTGTAAGAAACATTTTTAGATTCCATAAGCTGAATCAGCTCCGGAATTAAAATTGTTGTAGAAACAGTTTTTACCTGCGCAACAGATTTAGAAGCAGGAGTCTGGAATAAAGTAATTCCTTTTGATTCTTCAGGAGCAACTGCAACAGATGAATAACCTATTAAATACTTAGCGCTTATATCTACTCTGGTAATGCTTCCTTCTTCAATCATGTTTACAAAGTCGGAATAATCAACCAGATTATCGTTTTTTCCGGCAAACAGAAAATCAAAAATCAAAACAAGAACGACAATTCCTAATATAATAGTAAAAATAGGAATTCTTCTTGGAGAATTATTTTTATTCTTCTTATCATCATCATTTTTTGGATTTTTTACAGGACCTTCAAATTTAAAGAATCCGTAAGGATCGTTTTCATTGTTTTTGTTATCGTTATTATCCATATTTTCAGCCATAATATAAATATACTGATAAAAAATCTGAATGTCGATAAAAAAATCGCACACAAAATGAATTTAGAACAAATTTTTATCTATTAAAAACATAAGTTACGCGAGTAAAATCTGATGCAAACAGCATTTATGGCGATTGTACGAATTCACCACGGATAACGCCTGCAGGGCAAGTGCAACTTGCGTCAAGCCAGCCCGGCTGTTTGCAGAACGATGTAATGGAATTTCGTATGTTTTTTGATGAAATTCCGTTTAATTTTATATAAATTTTTTATAAATATTCAGATTTTTTTATAAAGTTTTTTTATGGAATTCCGAAAATGTCTGTATAATGGCGTATTTTAAATATGCCCGCTGTATAAAAAGCATGGAAGTTTTGAATACAGACGAAATAATGGGAGGTCACTATGTACCAGAACGCATATTCTGCTTATCAGAAAAACAATGTTAGCACTGCAAGCCAGGGAAGACTCGTTGTGCTATTGTATGAAGGTGCAATCAAGCATTTGAATTCTGCACTTGCATTATTTGAAGATGATGAAAAAATTAAACCAGGCAATATTGAACAGTTTGGTATTCATATACAAAAAACACAGGCAATTATTACAGAACTTCAGGTTTCTTTAGACATGGAAAAAGGCGGTGATATTGCACGTAACCTTATGTCGCTTTATGTATTTTTTAATGAAGAACTTATGAATTCTTCCATTAATCATAATAAAACTAAGATTCTGTTTGTTCATAAAATGATGACAGAACTTGTTGATTCCTGGAGAACTGTTGCTAACAGTGCCGCAAATGCTCCGGCAGCAAAAGTTGCCAATGCATTAAATATTGAGGGGTAAATTATGGCAGAAATTTCACAGCAGGAATTAGATGAAAGAGTTGCTCTTTTAAGAAAATTCAGAAGTTTGCTGGAACAGCAGCGACAGAAATTTCAGGATTATCTGAATGTTCTGGAAAAGCAGCAGGATTCTATTACAAGTGAAAATCCGGAAAATCTTCTTGCTCATACAGAGCTTGAACAGCAGGTTGTAAAGAATATTGCAAACCTTCAGAAGGTTATTGTTCCTATTGCAAAAATGTATAATGAATCTAAAGGATTATCTAAGGAACAGGAAGCTGCTGAAATTTCTAAAATCCAGAATGATCTTTCTGAATTACAGAACAAGGTTCTTAAACAGAATGAAATCAACCGTGATTTGCTCAGACTTCATATTGCACAGATTAAAACTCAGCTTGCAAATCTTAAAAATCCATACAAGAACAACAGAAGCGTTTACTCTGTTGCTCAGCCTCAGAAAGTTGCAACATTAGTTCAGATGGATATCTAAAATTGTCTGTTAGCCTTCTTGTTGCATACACAAAAAAAGGCCGCGTGATAGGCTCGGATGGAAAAATCCCATGGAATATTCCGTCCGAGCGCTTTCGTTTTAAAAAGCTCTGCAACGAGAAATTTATCATAATGGGAAGAAAAAGCTTTGACGAAATTGGTCACGCACTCTCCTACTGCACAATTATTATAGTTTCAAAATCAATGAAAAGCGCGCCCGAAGGCTGCATGCTTGCAGAGTCTTTTGAAAAGGCGATGGAAATTGCAAAGGCATCCACCGCCGCACAGGCATCCGGCGCCGCAGGCGGGGAAATTTTAATTGCCGGTGGTGAAGAAATTTACCGACAGGCACTTCCTTTTGCAGATACAATTTACGCTACGGAAATTCACACGGAATTTGCAGGCAACAGATTTTTCCCGGAACTCGATAAAAGCTGGCACTGCACTTTCACCGAACTTCACACCGACGAACAGTCAAAAATCACTTATGAATATAAAACCTTTGAAAAATAATTATTTTCTTCCGACAATCACCATTGTTCTTGCATGCTGATCATAAGGCGAAAAATCAAAATCACCATAAACTTCCGCAGTCTTACAGCCGAACTCAACGAGCTTTTGCGCAAGGAATTTTGCAGGATACAGGCGCTGAACAAAAACATGATTATTCACCAGCTGCTCATTTCCTTTTTCATCTGTTTTATACAGCGACCACTGCGAACGTAAACCTTCCCACGCCCCCACAACTTCAAAATGAGTTTTTACAGTAAAGCCTGCGCGCTCAAAAACTTCGCCTTCGGTAAAATACAAAATTGCAGTTTCACGGCTTACGCATTCAATTATAAAAGTTCCGTTGTCTTTTAGCGAATCACAAAGATTTTTCAGAATCTTCATATCTTCTTCAATTGAATCACAATAACCGAACGAAGTATAAAGATTCACAACGCAATCATATTTTTTAGGTGCAGAAAAAGTGCGCAGGTCTGCTTTTACAAGATTCAGTTTTACACCTTCGGCATTCGCAGATTCTTCGGCTGCCTGAAGTTCAGCTTCAATAATATCAACGCCGGTAACATCAAGACCAAGCGCAGCCATTTCCACACTGATTCTTCCAAGCCCACAGCCTGCATCCAAAACAGAATCACCTTCAGAAAGCTTTGCAATTGACTTTACATATTCGGCAACTGTCGGCGCTTCCTTCCAGTGATTATCGTCAAACATGATTGGCGCATAAGTTATCCAGAAATCTTCTTTTTCAAACCATTGTGACATAAGTTTTTCCAAAGCCTCCGTCTTCTGCTCTGGCAAAAGAAAAATCCTTTACGCTCGGACAATGCGAAAGGTAATCATGAACTACCTGTTTTAAAACGCCTTCGCCCGTTCCGTGAATTACGCTGAAGCTGGTAAAATTATTCAGCACGCACAAATCAATCTGATGTTCCAGAAGTTTTACTGCTTCCTCTGCCCTGCAGCCCAAAAGCCTGAGTTCAAAAACAGGTTTTTCGTCCGTAGAAAATTCTGTTGAATAATATGATTTTTCAAAATTTTCAGAATTCGAGTCCGCAGAAGAATTTCCCTTACCCTGATTTTCAAGGATTTCCAGAGTCTTTTCTTTTACAGACATTTTAACACTTCCAAACTGAACCTGCCAGCAATCTTTTTTATCTTTTGAAAGAATTACGCCTTCTATTCCAGAAGAAAGTGATTTTACGCGGACGCCCGGTGCAAAAGTCAGTTCAGGCAATTTTTCTTTTACAAAAGCTGAATCAGGAATGCTCACGCTTGCAAACGCGAGTGCTTCGGCATTGCTTGTACGCTTTTTTGTTTTTTTGTTTGAATGCGGATGACTTGCTTTTTTCTTTTGAAGAAGATTGTCTTCTTCGCGCTGAATTTTCTGCTCCAACAGCTGGTTGTATATCGCGTTATACTTCATTCTCATTCTGATGTTTGC
>CAMVBP010000014.1 GCA_947165795.1 uncultured Treponema sp. | reverse complement strand
AGGCGTTCAGGTTTATCGTCCGGACGTTGCAGGTCTTATGGGAGCTTACGGTTCTGCACTTATTGCTTACGACCAGTGGCAGGATCTTATGATGCCAAAGCCAGATGAGCCGGAAGATACAGTTCACGATGTGCGCTCTGGAATTGCAACCCTCAAGCAGCTTGAAAACTTCCATGTAGATCTTGAACTCCGCCGCTGCGGTAAATGTCAGAACAACTGTCTCCTTACTATTAATACGTTCTCTACCGGAGACGAAAAACGAACCTTCATTACAGGTAACCGCTGCGAAAAGGGTGCCGAACTTGAAGGAACTGTAATTGACGCAAGTAACAAAAAGAATACCGGCCTAGATGAAGATGATTCTGGACCGCTTCCAAATCTTTTTGAATGGAAATATAAACGGCTTTTCAACTATGCGCCCCGCAAGCCGGAAGACGCTCCAATGGGCGATGTTGGAATTCCTCGCGTACTTAATATGTACGAAAATTATCCGTTGTGGTTTACCTTCTTTAATGAGCTTGGATTCCGCGTAATTTTGAGCCAGCGTTCCAGCCGCAATGTTTACGAAAAAGGTCTTGAAACAATTCCTTCTGAATCAGTTTGTTACCCTGGAAAAATAAGTCATGGTCATGTGGTTTCACTTTTGCAGCGCGGTATAAAATTCATTTTCTATCCTTGTGCTCCATATGAACACCAGGAAGATTCCGGTGCAGGAAATCATTATAACTGTCCGATTGTAACAAGTTATCCTGAAGTTTTGCGTAACAATGTTGATGAGCTTCGTCAGGATCCGACAGTTACATACATGGATCCGTTCCTTCCGATATACGACAAGGAGCGCCTTGCAGAACGTCTTTGCGAAGAACTTCTTCCAAAGTTCGAAAAGCTTAATCGTGCACAGATTTTTGACGCAGTAGAAAAAGCATGGGCAGAGCAGGAAAAATTCCGTGAAGAAGTTCGCCAGAAGGGTGAAGAAGCTCTTGAAGAAATCATTACAAAGGGCGGAAGCGGAATTGTACTTGCAGGTCGTCCATATCACCTTGATCCGGAAATCAACCACGGAATTCCTGAAATGATTAACGGACTTGGACTTGCTGTTCTTACAGAAGATTCTGTAGCTCATCTTGGAAATATTGAACGCCCGCTCAGAATTATTGACCAGTGGGTATATCATAACAGACTTTATCGTGCCGCTCAGTTTGTAAGCGAAATGCCTTCTCTTGAACTTGTTCAGCTTACAAGCTTTGGCTGTGGTCTCGACGCTGTAACTGCAGACCAGGTAGATGAAATCCTTCGTGCTAAGAGCCGCATGTATACGCTCATTAAGATTGACGAAGGAAGTAACCTTGGTGCTGTGCGCATCCGAATCCGTTCTCTGATTGCCGCTGTAAAAGCCCGCCGCAGAACAAAGGTTAAACCTGTAAAAAAATCATCTGCATATAATCGTGTGATTTTTACGGAAGAAATGAAGAAGGATTACACAATTATTGGACCTCAGATGTCTCCAATTCATTTTAGAATTTTGCAGAAGGCTTTTGCAAGCGGTGGTTATAAATTTGTTGTTCTTGATGCAGTAGATCCAAAGGCTGTAGAAGCCGGCTTAAAATATGTTAATAACGATGCATGTTATCCGTCACTTCTTGTTGCCGGTCAGATGATTTCGGCTTTGGAAAGCGGAAAATATGATTTGGACAAAGTTGCACTTATTATTACTCAGACAGGCGGTGGCTGTCGTGCTACGAACTATATAGGTTTTATCCGTCGTGCATTAAATGATGCCGGAATGTCTCAGGTTCCAGTTCTTTCACTTTCAGCACAGGGCTTTGAAAAAAATCCTGGATTTAAGATTACTCCGCTGCTTTTAGATGCACTTGTAAAGTCTCTTGTTGTCGGCGATGTTTTAATGCGCGTGCTTTACAGAACGCGTCCTTACGAAGAAATTCCTGGAAGTGCAAATCAGCTTTATGAAAAATGGTCTACCAAGGCGGAAAACATGTTCGAAAAGCATGTTTCGAGCCGTAAGTACCATAAGCTTTTACGTGATATTATTAACGATTTTGATCAGCTTCCGCTTAAGCCTATTAAAAAGCCAAGAGTTGGTGTAGTCGGTGAAATTCTTGTTAAATTCCATCCGACTGCAAACAATCAGATTGTTGAAACTATAGAAAAAGAAGGCGCAGAATGTGTAATGCCTGATTTACTTGACTTCTTCTTCTATACATTCAGTACAGGAATTTTCCGTCATAAGCAGCTTGCTTTCCCAACAAAAACAGAGCGTAATGCACGCTTACTTGTATGGGGACTTGAGCTTTACCGCAAAAAAATGAAAAAATATTTGAATAAGAGCCGTCGTTTTGAGGCGCCGTCTTCAATTTATAAACTTATGAAAGGCGTAGATGATATTGTTCAAATTGGTAACATTACTGGCGAAGGATGGTTTTTAACAGCAGAGATGGTTGAGCTGATACACGAAGGCGCTCCAAGTATTGCCTGTGTTCAGCCGTTTGCATGTCTTCCTAATCATGTAACCGGAAAAGGAATGATTAAGGAACTTCGCCGCCGCTTCCCGGCTGCAAATATAAGTGCAATAGACTATGATCCGGGCAGTTCAGAAGTAAATCAGCTGAACCGCCTTAAGCTTTTGCTTTCTAATGCTCCTGTTGGAAATCATCCGGATGAAGTAGAAGAAGGCATAATTAGACTAAAAGATGGTAGCCTGGTAGATGCAGAAATACGTCTGGCAGCAGGTGCAACAGATACAGATCCTGCTGCTGAGTCAATTTCGCATTTACATGCGTAAACAGCGTGCCGTGTCTTTGTAAGCGACCGCTGCCATAAAGGAGTGAACTGTGAAGAAAATATTCAGTTTTGCCGCTGTTTTATTTTTGTCATTTTCTGTTTTTGCCGCATACAACAGATTTGGAATTCCTGATTCATCAGAAATAAGAAGTGGACTTGGCGAAGAATGGTTTTTTGCTCCATTATCAGCTGTTCGAAATAATATTCCTCAAATCAGGGTAAATCCAAACGGCGAATATTTTCAGGTATATTTGGAAGAGGCTGAGGAAACTTTTCAGATTTATGTTTCTCCAAGAACAGAAATTGCCGTAGAAGTTTATACAGATTCCGGCTTTCGTAGAGAAAATCAGCTGATTTATCCGGGTGAAGCTAAAGGCGGTTTTCTTTTAGTTAGAGATAAAAAAACTGGCGAGCCGATTAAAATCCGTTACTATTTTCTTGCAGACAGCGATGTATATATTCAGTTTACGCCAAACGGAAAAATGGCACTTGCTGATCTTGTAGTTTTTGGAAATTATGCTGCACGCGGAGTTCCTACCGGAATGCCGTTCGAAAAATTTTATTCAGCATCTTTTGAAGATGTTTATAAAATCACTCAGACAAAGCTGCCGTGGGAATACGTTCTTATAGACACAGATCTTTATTCAAACGTAAAGCAGATGATTGCAGTTATTCGCAAATGCATTCCAAATATTGAATTAACTCCAGATGCAGTTTATGACGAAAGCGAAAAGCTTGTTCATATAGTAAGTGGAAAAGAATTTGAAGACTCAGATGAAAAATCAAATACCTTATATTTATCTAATCCAGGTTTTGCAAAATGGGTAGCAGACGGATTGGTTGAACCTGTTTCTAACGGTCTTATAAAGCTTACTCCGCTTTTCCAGGAAACTGTTCAGGTAAAAGAAAACGGACATCAGGGTGTGCTTTCTCAAAAAGCAAATTTGTATTTTTCACTGGACTGGATAAGAAATCTTTCTTCGGCAGTAATTTCTGCTTTTTCAGGTTCAACTTATATGTTTAATCAGTCTGGAGTAAATGTTACTGTAAATCCGTTTGCTTCAAAGATTACGGATAAGGGAGTTTCCAATACCGTTACATTTATAGAAGATACCGGTTATACAGTTTCTGTTTTGAAATCTTTAATGTATGTTCTGGCCGCAACAGAGCCGAATACTTTTTACTTTGGAGCAATCAGAGAAACAGACAGGGGTGTTACTCCGGAAGTTAAAGTGTTCAATGAATGTGTAGTTTTCTTCCCGTACTTTAATGATAACGGGGCCTTTGCCTGCAGTGTTTTTTATAATGGCAAGGAAATATCTATAAATGATTTCTGTCTGTTTTTTGCCGGCGATTTTGTTTATCTGACAAGAGTAAAAGCCTCTGAACGATTCTTCCCTAAAGGCAGCGAAGCATTTTTAACTGATAATTAATTATGAATACTAAAAAAATTTTTTATGCATTTTCTATGTTTTTATTATTAAATATGGAAAATGCATTTTCAGAAAACTTTGATTTTAATTCATCTTACATAGAAAATGAAAACCTCTTATACAACGAAGTTAATTCAGCTTATAAAAATAAATTTTATCCTGGAACCGTAACTACTGCAAATGAATTCATGGAAAAATTTCCTGATTCAGTTTATATTCCTCAGGTTCTTTCTTACAAAGCCGAAGCTCTGGTTTATATGCAGAATTATGATGAAGCAGAAATCCTTCTTAAAAAAACTATGGAGCATGCTCAGACAGGAAATGAAGTTTATTACAAATGCACATTTCTTCTTGGAAAGACAAAATATTTTCAAAAGGACTACGTGCAGGCAATTTCTTATTTTTCAAGACTTTCAAAAGCGTTAGCGCACGAAAACATTGAATATGAAAATCAGGCTGTTTTTTATACGGCTAAATCTCTTTTCTATCTTGAAGATTATGAAAATGCTGCAAAATATTTTGAAATTATAATTTCAAACGGAAAAAATTATTCGGCTTCTGAATATAACAGTTCTTTGAATTGTCTTTTTACATGTTATGATAATCTTGGTGAATACAAAAAAATCACCGTACTTTTTGATTCTCTTCCAAAGGCTTCGTTTGAAGAAGATTTTTATTACCAGCTTTGTCTGTTTGTTGCGCAGGCTTATGAATCAATGAATATGTACAAAGATGCTTACGTAAGATATTTGCTTGTGTTTGAAAATTCAACAGGATCGCTTGCAGTTGTTGCTTTAAAAAAAGCATATCTTCTTTCTGAAAATCATAATGTCGGCTACAGCACAGATGAAGTTTTTGCTCGCGCGGTTGCAGAATTGCAGTATGAAGAAGAGCTCGTTGAAGAATTTTATCTTCGTCTTGGCATAGAACAGTTTGAAAACAAAAATTATTCAAAGGCCGAAGAATATCTTGGCAATATTAAAAATGATTTTGAAAAAAGCCTTAATGCAAAAGTTGCAGGAATTTACAAGGCCAAAATTTTAATTGAAAATAAAAATTATCTTCAGGCATATAATCTTCTGCAGGAAATTCAGGAAACTCTAAAAAAAGATTCAGAAGAAATAAGTGATTCTGTGTATACAGAACTTTTAATCTGTGCCTTTAATTTAAGGTCAGAGAAAAAATATTTTTCAAAAATCCCGGATTATTATAATAAAGTAAAAAATCCGGATTACAATTGCAAATATATTCTTTCTGCCTATTATTATGAACAGAAAGAATACAATAAGGTTTTAAGCGAAGTTCAGAATCTTTATGCTTCGGCGCTGTGTAAAATGAATGAATACGCAAAGGCGTGCGAAGTGTATGGAAAAATTGAAGACAATTCATTCCAAAAAGCAGATTATGCAGAATATGCAAAAGCACTTTTTTATTGCGGTGAATATTCCGCCGCGTATGAAAAGATTCATAAATCTGATGATTCAGAAAAGGAATACATTGCAGGCTTGTGCTGCATAAATCTGCACGAATGGACAAAATCTAAAAATCACTTTGCTGCATATATAAAAAATCAGTCAGGAAAAAACGGTTTCATTCCGCAGAGTTTTTATTACAAGGGAATTGCTGAATTTTCTCTTGGCGAAAACAGAGATTCTTATTCTTCTTTTGTTCGTTATATTTCTGAAGCTCCGCAGGCAAATAATATTTTAAAGGCCTATGAGTATGCGGCAAAAAATGCGCTCTTAAATAAGGATTCAAAAAATGCATATTATTATGCAAATAAGATGCTGGAAAAATCTTCCTCTCAAAATGACAGGGAATATGCCGTAATTTTTCTTTCAGAAATTTACAGCGATTTTAATGATTTTGCCGAAGCCGAAAAATTTCTTCTTGAATACGAAAAGGGCAGGGAAGAATTTAATGCACGTATAAAAATGCTTCTTGCAGAACTTTATCAGCGTCAGGGTAAAATAAGTTCAGCAGATATTGAGTATCAGAATTTAATTAAAGAAAATCCAAAGTCTGCATTTGTTCAGGAAGCAATGTACCGTAACGGAGAATTGTTTTATTTGAACGATGATTTTGAATCTGCATTAAACCGCTTTAGCAGTTATATTTATAAATATCCGAACGGAGATTATTACCAGCAGACACTTTTTTATGCAGGTGAATGCGCATATAAAATTGGTGAGTATGAACGCAGCATAATGTTCTGTAAAACACTTCTGCAGAATTCTCCAAATGGAATTTATTCATTTTCGGCAAGCACAAATCTTTTGAATTCTTATTATGCAAAAACTGATTATTCGCTTGCGCTTGATCTTGCAAAACAGATGATGAAAGATTTTCCAAAAGAATCAGAAGCTTCAGACATTGCAAAAAAGATAAGTGAACTCGAATTAATTGTAAAAGGAACTTCGCCAAAAGTTGTAGAGAAAAAAACTGAATATGAAAAGAACGGCGGAGTAAAAACTCTGGAAGGAAGAATTGCAGGAAGCGAACTTGTTCAGCTTTATTCGCAGAATCCTATAACTGCAAACGATGCTTTCGAACTTGCAATGGAAATTCTTCCAAAACAGACTTCAAAGAATGAAAGCAAATATGCTGCTCAGAATTCAGAAATCATAGCCGATTATTACAGGGCAAACGGGAACAATTCTCTCGCCGCAAAATATTATCTGGATGCGGCAAAATTATATAGAACTTGCGGAGACGAAAATGGTGCGGCTTCGGTTCTTTACAGCGCAACAGAATGTTTTGTTCATGAAAGACTTGCAGGCGATGCAAAAGAAACCGCAGACTTGTTAAAAGAACTTTATCCTCAGTCGCGTTATGCAGAGCGGGTGGATAACTTTTTTATAGTAAGATAGAACTGGAGATTATATGAAAAAAAATATTTTTAGCTTTTTGATAATTTTATTTATATTCGGTTTTAATGTTGCTGCACAGGACATTGAACTTCCGGATATTTCTACAACTATAGGAAACGATTCTGTTTCTGTAGATTTGGGCGATCTTCCAGATTTTAAAAACAGAGTAACTGAATTCGACGGAAGCGGAAATATTGTACCGCAGCTTCCTCAAATTGAAAAACCTGAAGACACGGAATTATCTTCTTCGCTTACAGAAGAAAATCAAAAAAGTTTATATGCGCAGGGAATGGTTGGCGGCGGTTTTCCGTGTCTGTTCAACTGCGATTTTTCTTTGTATACAGTAAATGGAGTTCAGCCATTTAAACTTGATTTTTCTCATAGCAGCGCAAACGGTTATGTCGGTCAGTCGCTTAATGGAAATTATTTTGACCGCGACACAAAGCTGCTTGCATATAAAAAAATTGCGACAGAAAATTTTTACATGCAGCTGGAAGGAAATTATATTTCCAATGCAGAAGGTTTTCAGAATAAAACACCTTTATTTACTTCCATGAATAAAGATTATATAAAGCTCGGCACGGATTTTGGTTTTATTCTTAATGAAAATTTTGATGTAAAATTAAACTTGAATTCAAGTTTTTATAACAGATATTCTCAGACTTCAGATTTGAAAATAATTGAAAATATTCCTTCATGTCTTTATCAGGCGGGTTATTTAACTGCTTCTCCTGAGCTTATTACTGATTTTTATTTTAAGCATTTTTCTGCTTATCTTTCAGGCCAGTATGTGTTTAATACTAATTTGTATGGTCTGGAAAAAGATTTTGCATATGTGAATAAATTTAAAAATGAAGAATCAGAAATTCAAAGAGAGATTATATTGGGAAATGACGAAACCAGAATGTCTCACAGAGGAATTTTTTCTGTAGGCTTAAAGTGGCAGAATGATACATCAAAAATTTATGGAAACGCTTCGGCAGTCATCGGAAACTATCTGAACGGACAGAATGTAATTGTTCCTTTTAATGCCGGCGTTGAATATTCAATTCCTGTTTATTTTTCAAACCGCCGCTTTACTATTGGAGCCGAAGGCGGAATGCAGTCATTTGCTAATTCTATCTGGGATTTGGAAAACAAATATAAATTCTCGGTTCTTTCATTCATTCCCGAAGAAACTTCTTTCTGGTACGGAAACTTTAATCTGTGCGTTCCTTTAAAATCATCTTTTACGGGAAAAGCCTTTGTTGAATATAAAAGAAATGCTTTAGGAAATAATACCTGGGAAGCTGATTATTCAGAAGATTACAGAACCTGCGGTGTTTACGGATATTCAAAAAGAGAACTTCAGCTTTTGACAACTGAATTTGCTCTTTCTTATCATTATAAAATTTTTACACTTTCAGGAAGCTGGCATTCAAACTGGCTTGATGTACCTCTGCTTGAGAATATTCAGCTTCTTGGTCTTCAGCTTAATCTGCAGGATGAAGATGCACACTGGGGAGTAGATGTACAGGGCTTATACAGCTTTGAAAATTCTTTAACTGTACCATTAATCAACTTTGAAGGTTTTATAGGTATAACTCCTGCTGTTAGAGTTGTTCTTAATGCAACCGATATTGTAAAGCTGGTAAAGGCAGAAAAAAGAACTTTTGCCGGTGAATATATCGGAAGAAGCGGAACTGCTTCTTTACTTTTAAAATTCTTTTTATAATTTGAATAAATGAGGTGAATTATGATTGAAACTTTAAAATCTGGCGGACCATTAATGATTCCGATTATTTTTTGCGGAATCTTTGCAACATTTATTATTATTGAACGCTGTGTATATTTTTACACAATAAAGAAAAAAGATTTAAAACTTATGAGCGATTTAGACGGTTCAATTCGCGCCGGAAATTATGAAGCCTGTGCCGTCGCATGTGCTCAGGCGGACACTCCAATGTCTCAGGTTATTAAAAAGGCTGTTGACTGCAGATATTATCAGGAACAGGATTTGCGCGAAGCCGTAGAAGCAGAAATGGATTTTGTAGTTCCACGTCTTGAACACTGGCTTACACCTTTGGGAACAATTGCAAATATTTCTACCTTGCTTGGACTTTTGGGAACTGTTACAGGAAACATTAAAGCCTTTGGAATTCTTGGTTCCGGCGGAACTATGGGCGATCCATCTTTACTTGCAGGAGCAATTGCCGAAGCACTCGTAACAACAGTTGCAGGTCTCTGTGTTTCTATTCCGGCTGTTATTTTCCATAACTTTTTTAATTCAAGAGTAAATCACAGACTTGTAGAAATGGAATCGGACGTAACAAGTGTTTTACTGCGTCTGACAGGAAGAGTATCATAATTATAAATTGGAGTTTTTATGAGATTACGAAAAAGACGTGCTCAGATAAGATCCAATGTTGATATGACTCCAATGTTGGATGTTGTTTTTCAGTTAATTATATTTTTCCTGGTTTCTACAACCTTTGCAATTTTACCCGGCATAAAACTGAATCTTCCTCAGAGCCGTACTGCAGAAGGTACAAGTGTTCAGGGAATCACAATAACTGCACAGAGTAACGGCAATTTTTATTTTAATGACAAGCAGGTAACTCTGGCAGACTTAGGTACTGAATTATCAAACTTTGATACAGGAGACGTTAAGAAAGAAGAATTTCCTGTTTCGCTGGAAGCCGACAGTGAAGTAACAAATGGAACGGTTGTTTCTATTTTTGATGTTATTCGCGAAAGCGGTTACAGTATGATAAATTTGCGGACGACTTCGGAGAAATAATAATGAGCCGGCTACCATTACAGCAGTTCAGATTTAAAGGCACTCCTTTGTTTGGAGTAGATTCATCTCCTCATTTTACAAGTAAAATTCTCGGAATTGCAGGAACTGTATTTTTCTGGCTGATTTTTCTTCTTTGCATGTGCCTGATTAGATTTAAAGAAAAAGAGCCGGAATTTAAGGAAGTAAAAATAATCTTATCTTCAACACCTTTACAGGAGGTTGAAGTCGATACAGCACCGGCGCTTGCGGCTTCTGCAGCACAAAGTGCAGAATCGGCAGAAACTCAGGCATCCGCTGAAGCAGCATTGCAGCCGGCAGAACAAATAGCAGTTGAACAGCCTGCTCCTGCAAAGCCTGTTGAAAAACCGGTTGAAAAAGCACCTCCAAAAACTGAGCAGGTTCAGTCAAAGCCGGCCGCACAGCAAAAGCCTGCGACTCAGCAGAAGCCTGCCGCACAGGCAAAAACAGAAACTGTTCAAAAAGAATCAAAAATAGCAGCGGAGCCTTTTGTTCCTTCGGCTCGCGATATGAGCGGCGAAATTGATTTTGGCGAAAAAACTTCTTCGGCAAAAAAAGAATTTGACTGGAGCATTTTTGACGATGATTCCGATGTTCCTGAAAATCAGAATAATACTTCAGGTTCAATTGTTACCGCAGGTTCATCAGTTGCCGGTACAGCAGGAACTGCAACAGACAAGGCTCAAAATCAAAAACAGGAAAGTAAAAGTACATCAACGGGTTTACAGCAAAGTTCTGCTTCAAGTAATACTAAAAATGCGCTGCAGGGAATTGCAAAAGCAAAATTTCAGGGACAGGCTGCAAACGGCGTTACTTCTGAAACTGCAGTAAATGCAAAGCTCAGCGGGAACGGTCAGTATTTAATGGAAATGAAAGGTGGCTCATTCCGCTGTTTAATTTATCCTGCAGAACCAAAAATAGATCTTTCCGAGGCAGCCTGCAGAACGGTTAATTCAAATATCGATGTCACTATTTCTTTTACGGTTACGCAGGGCGGGCAAATTTCAGAAGCCTCAATTATTTTTTCGCCTGCTTCAATCTTAAGCGAAATTGTTAAAAAAGAAATTAAAGAAACCTTGCAGACCTGGCTTTTTGAAGCTGCTCCAAATACTTCTCAGGCTTCTTTTGAATATCATATAAAAAAGAAATAATTTTAATTTGCAAGAACGAGCAGCAGCACAACAAAATAAGGAAAAGAAATCAAAAACGACGAAGGAATTGCAGGAAAAACATTTTGAATGTTGGTCGCAAAAAAATCAGCCGCGCAGAAAATTATAACTGCAATTATAGTTCGGAGCGGTTTTTTCTTTCCTACAAAAACTGCTGCAAGAGCCATCCAGCCCCGGCCGCTGGAAATATTTGGTACAAAACAGCATATCCTCATGGCAAGCAGGGAACCGGAAATTGCTGCAAAAAAGCTCGAGATTTCCCAGGAAAGAATTCTTGTAAAGGATGGAGAAATTCCCTTTGCAAGAAGAACGTCACTGTCGCTTCCTGTAATTCTTATATATAATCCGGTTTTTGTAAAACTTAAAAACAGAACAGCCAGGGTAAGAAGAATTATAGAAATTGTGATTGTAAAGATTATTGTATGAACAATATTAAAATTAAATAATTCAGAAGAAAGAACTCCGCGTGTTTTAAAAATCAGAGAAGAAAATAAACTTGTTAATGCAGAAAAGAAAAGATTCAATGCAAGCGCGGCAATAAATTTATTTGCCTTAAACTTTTCTATAATTATTGCAAATAGTAAAACAAGAATTAATGTAAGCGTTAAAGACAAAATTGTTCCAAGTAAAAATGAATGAGTAAGCAGTGTAAATGAATAAGTTGTAAAGGCAGAAAATATAATCAGGCCGTCAAGGAATAAAGCAAGGCAGCCTGCAAATTCACTGAAAAGTGCGCCCATAGAGCAGAGTAATAAAGGACATGAAAAAGATAGAATATGAAAAATCATTTTATCCTCTTTTTGCCTTCAGAAAAAATCGGGAAAGCAATTAATAATAAAAATATTGATTGAATAAGGCTGCTCATATCAAAAGAAAAATTATTGTAAAGTGCGTATCTGTTTGCATAGGTAACCATAAAGCCCATAAAAAGTGAAGAAGGAAATAATAAGAAAGGATTACTTCTTGCAATTAACGCGCACGTAAGCGCATTCCAGCCCATAGAAATGTAAAATCCGTTGTGGCAGGTAAAATACGTTCCGCATATTGCAAAGGCTCCGCAAAGTCCATGAAAGGCTCCGCTTGTAAATGCAGACGAAAACGAAAGTGCTGTCGTATTAAAGCTTGAAAATTTTGAATATTCTTCGGAGATTCCGTAAATGCATAACTGTCTTCCGTAAGAAGTTTTATAAATTACAAGGCCTGCGATAATGCAGATAATAATTGCAATAAAAAATGTTATGTTCAGCGGACCGGGTTTTAAAATTGAACCGAATCTGAATTTCTGTGCGATATATTCTGTAGATAAAAGATTGCTGCTGTTTCCTCTGAACGGGCCTGCAATTAATCCGTCTAGAAGCGGAATAATTGCCGCAGAAACAATATAGGAAGTTAATAATATTACAGCCTTTTTTATTTTCTTTAAGAAAGCGCAGAAAAGCATAAGAAGTCCTGCTACAAGCATGGAACATATTATTGCAATAAAAAGTGCAGGTAACAATGGAACATCTTTTAAGTAATTTAGAATTACGGCACATACAAAACCGCCGATGTAAATCTGGCCTTCACCGCCAATATTTAAATCGCCCGATTTTATGGAAAAGCAGGAGCCAACGCCGGCTATCATGTAAAGAGCTGCTAAATTCAGTGCGTAACTTATGTAATAGAAATTCATTATTAAGATTTTATTATAACTTTTACGCCTTTTTGTGCAAGATTCTCAAGTTTAGAAAAGAGTCTTTTTGTTGCATCAACATCAAGGCCGTGAAGAGGATTAAAAAGAACTATAGTTTCCGGATGTTCGGCAAGTTCTTTTTCCAGAATTAATCTCTGAAGCATTCCGCCGGAAAGTGCAGAAACTTTTTCGTTCAACTTTATATTTACATCTGCTTTTTTTAACAGCAGATTTGAGTATTGCTCAGCTTCTGATTTTTTTAAATTTGTATGTCTGGAACACAATAACTGTATAATCGTAAGCTTTGGGTTAGAAGCCCTGAATGTTTTATCTGAAGGAATATAGGCAATTTTTTTATTCTTTTTTCTAAAGAAAATATTTTCATCAAGGTTTGCCTGAATTAAATCCGGAGGAAAATCTACTTTTTCTGAAATTCCAAAAAGCAGATTTTCAATTTCTTCTGCAGATGTTTCTGCGGTAGGGCAGGCCTTTAATATTTTTCCTTCCTGTAAAAGAATAGTGAAATCTGTTTTATTAATTGCTTCATTCAAATCATGTGTAATTACAATAATTGTTCTGCAGCCAAAACGAGTGATCAGAGACTGCAGTTTTTCTTTTTCGATTTTTGGGGGTTCATCCAGAATTAATATCTTTGGATTTTTTAGCAGGGCACCAGTTAAAGAAACATAAAACTGATTTTCCATTCCAAGTTCTTTTACTTTAGTTTTTTCAGAAATACCAGGAAGCCAGAAATTCAAAAGTTTCTTCTGCCTCTGCTTATCAACTTTTTTAACTCCAATTTTTAAATTTTCATAAATGGAAATTTCCTGTGCAAGCAGAGGTCTCTGATGAACACAGCAAATTCCATTTTCTATCGCTTTTTTCGGAGATTCAAAATAAACTTCTTTATCGTTTAAAATAATTTTTCCAGAAGTCTGATTTATGTCTCCGCAAATAACGTGTGCCAGAGTCGATTTTCCGGCACCGTTTTCTCCAAGAAGCGAATAAATTTTACCCTGTTCAAATTTTATGGAAATACCATTTAAGACAGATTTATATGAATATTTTACAAATATATCTTTTAATTCAAACATAGCTTCTAAAATCAAGACCGGAATTTATTAATTTACTCCGGTCTTTTATCCGCTCCCGATTTTTATGTTCGCGGGTAATTAAAATACATTTTCGTTTAATTACACCGCACGCATTTGCACGCGCCAATACGCACTTTTGCATAACTGCAGGCACGTGCGTACGCACACTGCATTATTCAATAACTAAACTTCCGTTTTTAATGTTATCGATTATAGACTTCATTTCGTTTCTAATGTCTTCCGGAACAGTAGAAATATAGTTTGGATCGTCCTGAACAAAATCTACGAAGCCTTCTTTTATTCCAACCATTTTTGCAGTTCCCCAAGGAGTTTTTCCGTTTAAGAATTCCTGGGTAACCATTTTTGACATTTTTTCCTGTTCCATTACACTGCTGGAAATAATTGTTCCAGGAGCCTTAGAAAATCCGTTGTCATCAAACCAGGTAATATAAATTCCGTTATTTACTGCAGAAGTTATAACTCCCTGAGAAGCTCCTCCACAAATTGGAAGAATTACATCTACACCTGTTTTTGCAACAGCATCTGCAATTTCAGCACCTTTCGTAGCATCATACCAGTTACCTACAATTCTAAAATCAACAGTTGTGCTGTTTTCTGCGGCTTTTGCTCCCTTTTCAAAATAAGGAAGAATAATGTTATTCATAACAGGATATTCCTGAGCAGCAATCAAAGACATTTTATGCGATTTAGACATAAGTCCACCGATGTAACCGGTTATATAAGACTGCTCATACTGATTATAGCATACTGTATGAATATTGTTATTGCCTTCTTTTGTTGCATCAAGCAGAATAAATTTCTGATTAGGGAACTGCTGTAAAATAGGTTCAACAATATCCGGCAAAGACGGATTGGAAGAAATAATTACATCATATTTGTTTTCTGCACACAAAGCTGTAATTTTTCCAGGCCATTCAGACTGAGTAGTTCCAGCCTCCATAATAAATACTTCTGCAGAAGAAGAATTTTCTTCTACAGCGGCTTGTACACCTTTTACAAGCATAGCATAAACAGGACTTCCATCTACAATGCCAGGTACAAAGACTGCAATCGAAGTTTTATTTGATTCTGCTTTTTTGCTGCAGGAAATCAAACCAAAAGATAAACCAAAAACCGACAATGCGGCAACGAGTAATATTAATTTTTTCATACAGGTATAATAGTTTTATATAAAACTATTGTCAATAGGGAATTCATAAATTTAATTATGGAGCAATTATTTATCTTCAAAATTTTTGTCTATTTTTTCCAAAAGCTTACAAAAAGCTTCCTTTTCTTCTTTGGAAAAACCTTTAAAAAAAGTTGTCTGCAGTTCAAGAGAAATTTCTGAAAGTGCTTTATTATAATCTTTTCCTTTTTGAGTCAAAGAAAGAAATTTATTTCGTTTATCATTTGGCGAAGGAGTCATTTCTATAAAACCATCTTTTTCGAGCCTTCTGACCAGAACTGTAGTTGTAGATTTATTTCTGTTTATAGCCTTGGATAATTCGCCCATCATCATCTGACCGTTTTTACTCAGCTGGAATAAAATATTTCCATGAGAAGATGCAAAATTCTTGAATCCCTGTTCCTTTAATTTCTTTTCAAGAAAATCTGCGGCGAGGCTGTGAATATGCGAAACTGCCGAAATTGAATTCTTAATTTCCATACACAACATTTTAACACGATAGTTATAAAAGTAAAGTATGTGAAAAATTTTAATATACTTGTAATAATTGCATAAAATCATTATCTTTAAAATATGTTTGGTTTTTTAATTAAAAAGAATTTTTGCGACGGATGGGATAATCTTTTATCAGTAGTAATTACAAATGCCTTCATGCTTTTTGTTTTTCTTGGATTATATTTTTTATTTTACCTTGCTGCCCAGTTCGACGGCGCTGCATATGAAATAGCATGGAGACTTGCTTTCGTACTTTCCTTTATAATTGCTTCAATTTTTATTTTTTCTTATGGCGATTCAGCTGCAGATATTGCAAACTTCAATGGAGTTCGTATTACTGCATTCTTTAAGGCAATTCCAGGTGTACTTTTAGATGCAACACTTTATGGCCTTATTTATTCAGGTGTTTTGCTTATAGGAACATTTTCAATTAATTATTATTTATTTTCAATACAAAGCTATTTTGGACTTTTCCTTGGAGCCGCACTTGCATGGATTCTGTTATTCTTTGTTCTTGCAATGATCTGGTTTATTCCAATCCGTTCATTAATGCACAATAATTTTAAGAAGTGTTTTAAAAAATGCTTTATCATTCTTTTTGATAACACAGGCTTTACAGTTTTAATTGCAATTTATGACCTTGTTTTAATTGCCTTGTCGGTTCTTTGTATAGGATTTTTCCCTTCAGTTGCAGGCCTTTTAATTGCAAATACAAATGCACTTAGACTCCGCCTGTATAAATACGATTATCTGGAACAGCATCCGGAATTACAGACAAGAAGAGAGCGCCGTCATATTCCTTGGGAAGAATTAATTTTTGAAGACCGCGAGATTCTTGGTCCGCGTAAGCTTAAATCATTTATTTTCCCGTGGAAGAATGAAGACTAGGGCAGAACTTTTTCTGTAAGTCGCATTTCGCAGTTCACTGGCGTTCAGTCGCAGGCGACCGCTTCGCGCTGCTCAATTCTCGGTGCCGCGTTATTTTTAAGGCATAAAAAAAGTGTACCTCCAAAAATTGTCTCCAACCTTTGGGGTACACTTCATTTACGTAACTGCTTTTTTATTAATGCAAAAGGTAACTTATTTACTCATCAAAAGAGTTTTTGCATCAAGGCGAACCTTTCCTTCTCCATTTTTAAGGATAGAAAGAGAAAGAGCATTGCTGTCGTTTGCAAGATGAGCAACAGTTGCAAAGCTGTCGAGTTTTGCAGAATCAAGAGTTCCTTTAAGATCTGCTGCATCGTTTGTAAAGCTGAACCAAGCATTCATCTTCTGAGATTTAATAAAGTCAGCAAAGCATTTCAAATCATCAGCAGAAGTTTTTGCAAGATCAAGACCGTCAACTACAACGCAATCAAGCTTAATTCCACCTTCTTTAAGTGCCTTAAGGGTATTTACAACCTTTGGCAAAGTAAAGGTTTCCTGATTAAAATTCAAGATTGTACGATTTCTTACAATATCTTCTTCAAGATCAGAAATGTTGAAATTCTTCTTTTTGGCAATTTCTGCCATAACGCTGGAATACCATGCAATTACATTCGAAGATTTCTGATCAAAAGAAACATGAACAAGAGCTTTATCGTTCAAAAGTGAATCAATTCCAAACTGTACAAGGACAGATGTTTTTCCAAGACCTTTTTTTGCAGTAATAAGTCCCATTTCCCCGTCTTTTAAGCCTGCATTTGTTACATCAAAATATCTCACAGGGCTGTGAGCAATTAAATCTTTTTTATCCATAGTTAGACCTCCTGAGGTGCAATAATATTTTTAAATCAGATATCTGATCACTTAGTCTATTCTAAACTGTGTATAGCGTAAAAGCAAGTAAATAAGAGTTATTTATAAAAAATAAATCTTAAACCTTGAACAGACGAACTTCATCACCAATCTGATAAATGGTTTTCTTAAGCTCATTGGAAATTTCATTCAATCCGGTACCTGTTGCTTTAATTCGCTGTGCACCAACAGACATTTCTTCCATACTTTCCCTCATCTGGATAGTTGAATCCTGAAGGTTTCTGATTTCGCCAAGAATGTGCTGGTTTCCTTCTGCCATTTCATGTCCGGCAGTACGAACCTCGGCAGTACTGTCATTCATTTCGTGCAAAGCTTGATTAATCTGCTGAGAACCGGCTGTCTGTTCTTCCATTGCACCCTTAATCAAACGAACAATTTCATCTGTTTCTTTAATAGCTTCAGATACAGAAACGAAGGCACTGTTAGATTCCTGAGAAGCAACTACAACTTCTTCAATGGAATTGCGGATGCTGTTCAGCTGTTCACCGATAGTCTTAGACTGTGCAGTAGAAGTTTCGGAAAGCTTTCGGATTTCGTCTGCAACTACAGAGAATCCTTTTCCTGCGTCGCCCGCATGTGCAGCTTCGATTGCGGCATTCATAGCAAGAAGGTTTGTCTGGCTTGCAATGTTAGAAATAACCTGGTTTGCTTCCTGAAGCATTTTTGACTGAACAACAATCTGTTCAACTTTATTGCTTACATCTGCCTGTTTAGACGAACCGTTTTGAGTATCCTGCAATAATTTATCAAAAGAAGAAGCCATTCGGTCTACAGAATTATTTACAGAAGCAATATTTCCCATCATTTCTTCTACAGCTGCAGAAGCACTTGTAACTCCGTTTGACTGGTTTACAATGAGCTTTTCAAGCGAAGCAATATTAGAAGCAATTTCGTTTACAGCGCCTGCAGTCTGCTGAACGCTTTCACTTTGGGTCATAATCTGTTTATGAACCTCTTCGATATTTGAAATAATTTCCGTAATGGAAGAGGTTGTGTCCTGCGTACTTGAATCCATTGCGTTTCCTACGTTTTCAAGTACAGTTTGAGAATTCTTAATATTCGTAAGAATA
>CAMVBP010000013.1 GCA_947165795.1 uncultured Treponema sp. | reverse complement strand
AGTTCAGACGTGTGCTCTTCCGATCTGTATCGCAAAACTACAAACTTACTGAAGCACAGAACAAGGAAGCCGAAGCCGACGGCAATTGCGTTTGTTACAATTCCGTGTCCGCTCTTTCGGAATGTCATTCTTGTAACTTCATCAAGATTGTCGCTCTTTGAACGTTCTTCCCTGTAAGTTGTAAGGAAGTGAATTGTATAATCTATTCCAACACCTACTGCAACCGAAGCAATAATACTTGTTACAAGGTCAAGATTAATTCCTGAAAATCCCATAACCATGTAGTTCAGGATAATTGCAAGTGCAAGCGGAACGGCACCAAGCAAACCGGCCCAGCCGCTCTTGAAGGCAACTGCAATAATGACGAATACACAAAGCAGCGAAATTAAAAGGCTTGTAAGCTGGCTGGAAACAATCATCTTTGTCATTGTGTATTCCATTTCGGCTGTTCCTGTTGCTTCGAGTGTGTAGCCTTCCGGGAAATGATTTTCTGCAAACTTTTGAGCGGCTGCAATAATTTCTCCGGTTGTCTGCGTAGAATGATTTCTTAGCTGAACAGTAATGCGCATCATCTGAGGATTCATATCATCATCTACAAAGCGGTCGAGCGAGCCCGAAAGTAATGTAAGATAACCCTGTACTACTCCCGAAAGTTCTTCGCGGCTTGCAACCGGGTACTTTGTGTAATCGTACGGAATCTCGTAATATGCAGTTCCGTTGTAATTAACCTGCTTCTGAAGTTCGTTTACAATGTCTTCGACTTTTGCAGTTTTTCCGCCGGCACTGATATATGCTTTATTGAGCATATTAATTACTTCTTCAACTGTTACTGTCTGTTCAAGAGCCGCCGCATAGGCAGTGTTCGGATCTTCCCAGTTAGAAGCATCAAATGTTGAAGTTTCACCGGCATCTGCAAATGTATCGTCTCCAAAAGTATCATCACCAAAGTCGCCGAAATCTCCAAAGGTGTCGCTTGCAAAAGAATCTTCTCCAAAATCCTCGAATCCGCCAAAGCTGTCTGCTTCAAAGCTTTCTCCGCCGGAAAAGTCTGCAATTGATGAATCTGCTCCGGTTGCTGCAGGAACATGCCATATCTGATTAATTCTCTTGATAAAATCAGTAAAGGAAACAATTTTGCCTACATCAGGAAATTCTTCTTCCATATAGTTCTGCAAATCATCAACAGCTTTAAGAATCTCAGGATTTGTAAGGCTTCCCTTTTCCGGACCTTTTACATTCAGATAGAGGCTGTTGGTTCCAGCAAACTGCTTATCGATATAGTTCATATCCTGGCGCATATCGCAGCTTTCCGGGAAGTAATTTACAAGAGCTGTATCAATTTTAAGCATTCTTAAGCCGACTACAGAAAGTCCGATCATTACAATAATTGAAAGGAAAAGTCTTGTTTTTGAACCGCAGAAGAAATGGTAAATCTGGTAGAGTGTATCTCCCTGAGCTTCATCGGCTGTTTTGCCGCCGCGAAGGCGAGTTGCCTGTTCAATTTTACGCGCAAGCTTTTCTGTAAGATGATGTTTTTTATTGCGGCTTGACTGAACCTTATTAAAGTCCTTAAGAAGAAGAATTGCCGGAATAAAGGTAATTGCAAGCAAAAGGGAAATTGCAACGCCAACGGCTGTAAATACTGCAAAGCTGTGGAGAGGAGCAATCGGGCTGGAAATTAAAGAAATAAATCCAATAATTGTTGTAATGCCCGCAAGTAAAACTGCGCTCATAACTTCGTGAAGTCCGTTGAAAACTGCTTCCTTATATTTTTCCTGAGTAAGTTCACCTCCGGTCATATCAAGTGCAACATAATAATGAGTAAGCACATGAATTCCGTAAGCAGAACCTACCGCAATTAACGCAACAGGAATTACAGAAGAAACCAGAGTGAATGTAACTTTGAACAAAGACATTAAACCCATTGTCCAGCTTGTTGCCATAACTACAGTAATCAGAGGAAGTAAGGTTCCGTCCATAGTCTTAAAGCTGAAGTATAGAGAAAGTAATACAACTACAATTACAAGCGGAATAAGACGGGCGAGGTCGGCAAGCATAAATACGCGGGAATTCTGCATTACAACAGGATTTCCATAAATCTTTACATCCAGATTGTGACCGGCAGTGGCTTCATTAACAATTGCAGTAACGGCATTTAAAGCGCCTTCCTGCATTTCGGCTTCGCTTCTGATTTTTTTCTTACCAAGCTGGGCAGCAAGCTCTGTTTCGTAATCTGTATCATAGGCTGCAAGAGTAATCTGAAGCTGAGTTCCTGTCATATTGTCATTTACAACTACCCTGTTATACATTGCATCCCATTCATTCAAACGGCTTTCGAGCTGTTCAATATCTTCCTGAGAGCCTGTATAAGTATCCGGAATAAGCTGACTTGCAGAAATTGAACCGTCTGTTTCGCAGACAAAATCAATATGAGTAAGCGAATCTACATCAGAAATTTCTCTAAGCTCAAGGGAACGGTCTGTAATTTCGCGGATTACATCAATGTATTCAGGAGTAAGAATTGAACCGTTTTTGGCTTCCAGACTTACACCAATTACCATCATGCTTCCAAACAAATCTTCTGTTTCTGAAAGACGTGTGTATGAAGCATCTTTTTGCGGAAGAAACTGCCGGATTGAATTATCAATCGCCAGATCCTTAATAAAAAAGCCGAGAACACCGGTAATTATTACACAAGCGGCAATAATCACACGCGGCCTTTTAAAAAATCGTTTAGCAAATTTCAATGTGTGCCTCCAGTATTATTACGTTCAAACGTTTATATGTTTATTCGTTTAATTTCTTAAACACTTAAACATATTGACAAATATAATAACATTGCAGATAATCGTCAACTGAATTTTGGAAAAAAAAGTGAAAAAATAATTATTTGAATATTTGACAGAATAAAAACTGTACTTTAAGATAAAAGAAGAAAAAAATGATTACTATTGAAGAACTTCACAAAACAAGAGACATTCTGCGATCTCTTCTCCCTCTTTTTATTGCACTTGGAGATGAATTCAGACAGCAATTATTGATTGACATTGCTGCCGCAGGAGAAAAAGGCATTAATGTTACAGATTTAGCAGAATCGGCAAGACTTTCGCGCCCTGCAATTTCTCATCATTTAAAAGTTTTAAAGGATATGGGCTTAATAACTCCGCAGAAAACCGGAACTCAAATTTTTTACAAAATTTCCATTCACAAAGACCTGGAAAAACTGTCTGATTTTATAAATTCAATTAATACAGTTATTGAAAGCATTAAAAACGATAATTCAGAAGCAAAGAATTAATATCTCATTCCCTGAAGCTTTGCTTTTAAATCATAACAGCGGTCTTTTAATCTGCGCACTTCGTTCAAGCTGCTCATAATTTTTGCAGTCATGTAAACATCTACAATACCGGAATCAAAAAAGAAATCCGCAAAAGTAGCAAAACCGCCTACCTGCATTCTATAGTCATTCGGAATTGCAATGTTTCCCAAAACACGCTGAAGCTCCTGCATTAAATAATTCACGCGCTCCATTGAATATTTTGCATTATTAAGCTTTGAATGCTTTATTAAATCTACAATTAAGCCGCCGCCAAGTACATCCAAAAAACCCCAGTTGCGGGCAGAAGAAAGCTGACGTTCTGCATCGTCAAGACATGTAATAAGCTGATCTGTTAAATTTAATGCCTGATTAATCTGAAGACTATTTTCCATAAACTTAATTATAGCTTAGTTGCGGGAATCTGAAAAGTCATATACTATATTTAGTATGAATTATGATGAATTAATTAACACCGCAGTCGAAATGACAAAAAAATCTTATGCTCCTTATTCACATTTTCATGTTGGAGCTGCTTTACTTGCAAAAGACGGAAAAATTTGGACCGGCTGCAATATAGAAAATGCAGCTTACGGGCCAAGTAACTGCGCAGAACGTACTGCGATTTTTAAGGCAGTAAGCGAAGGCTGCAGGGAATTTTCTGCAATTGCAATAATGGGCGGCCCAGAAGACGAAAACGGAAATGTAAAAATTGGAGACTTCTGTTCGCCATGCGGAGTATGCCGTCAGGTGCTTTCTGAATTCTGCGACAAAGACTTTAAAATAATTTTAGCAAACGGAAAGGGCGAGCAGAAAATATGTACACTTGGTGAACTGCTGCCTTTAAGCTTTTCTTTATAAAGTGACCTTGTATGACCGGGAAAAAATCCTCTTTTCATTTTAAACCTCTTGATTTTATTATTCTGCTGATTATTTTATTTTTTGCAGTTTTTTCCATTATTAAAACCTCAGAAAAAAACAGTGATAAAATACTTGTAACAGCAAACGGCGATAAATATATTTTTCCGCTTAATAAAGATTCCACTTATAAAGTTCAGGGAAAGCTTGGAATTACAACGATAGAAGTAAAAGATAATCAGGTAAGAATTATAGATTCTCCATGCCCGAATAAAACCTGTATTGCGATGGGCTATTCAAGAGTAATTATCTGTCTTCCAAATGACGTAATGGTTCAGAAATTTTCTTTGAATAAAAAGACTAAGGAGGAGCTTGATGGAATTGCAAAATAAAAAAGATAAAATTGCATTTCTTGCTTCTCTTTCGCTTATTTATTCATATATAGAATTTCTACTCCCAAGGCCCGTACCATTTTTACGTTTAGGTTTTTCCAATGCGATAATTCTTTCTGCCCTGTTTCTAGATTTTCCTTCATTTTTTATTTTATGCATAATTAAATCAATCTGTTCTTCGTTTATTTCGGGAACTTTGTTTTCTCCGTTTTTTCTGATTTCTTTTGCGCAGTCTATTTCTTCCGGGTTAATAATGTACTGCGTAAAGAATTTAAAAATAATTTCTGTATACGGAATCTCTCTTTTGGGCGCAGCCTGCAGTGCTGTCGTCCAGATTTTTTTGTGCAGTCTGTATCTTGGAAAAGGCACTCTAAGTCTTTTATGGATTATGCTGATTTTTTCCATTTTCTCCGGAATTATTACAGCCTGGCTTTCGCAAAAAATTGAACTTCCTGAATCTTTTGATTTAAAAGAAAATTCTTATGAAGCGCCGGAGAACAGTTCTTTGCGGCAAAAAAAAATATCTGCAATATTTAAAATAATTTTAATTATAATTTTATCCTGCGTGATTTTTGCAACCGGAAATATTTATTTATTAGTTCTGCTTTTTGTAATTACTCTTGTAATTCAATTGATTTCGCGCCGGCGCTTTTTTATTATGCCTCATATTTTTATGTGGCTCTTTGTTTTTCTTTCTTCAATTTTTATGCCGGGCGGAAAAATATTATTTTCTTTCTGGAAAATTACGGTTACAGACGATGCAATTAATTCTGCGCTAATTAAAGCGCTCAAGCTTTCTTCTTCCATGATGCTTTCGCAGGCTGCCTCTACAATCAGTTTTGAAGGTAATTCAATTATTGCCAAAACACTTAAAAATTATAAACGAATAATTGATAAGCTGGATTTAAAAAACGGCAAATGGAATTTTTCGCGGCTTATAAACTGTCTTACTCAATTTAAAACTGACTGAAGTAAAACAGAGTTTTTATAAATAAGCTTTAATGAAAAAAACGGAGAGTCAGCAAAAACTAACTTAAGGAAAATTTCATCGCCTTCCCAGTGAGGAAGCTCATTCATTTTTGAAATTTCTACCCACTCAAGTTCGCCCTCATCGCAGCTGGTTATTAATTCGCCCGAAAATTTTCTGACGCGAAAAACATGCATAAATTCAGTATAAGAATTTTCGATGAACTGGGGCGTTACGGGGGAACTTATATGAATATTTTTTCCCCCGTTAGAAAGGGGTGCGTCTAAAACCGCCTGCGGGTTTAGACCAGGGGAAAGGCTTTTCCCCTCCTTTAAATCTACAAAGGTAACAATTCCGCAATATTCAAGATCTTCATGCAAAACGTCGAGCCCGGTTTCTTCCTTTACTTCGCGAATAACACAATCCTGCGGACTTTCGCAGTTCTCGAATTTTCCGCCGATGCCAATCCACTTATCGTGATTATAATCGTTTTCTTTTTTTGTACGATGAAGCATTAAAACTTTATTTTCTTTTTTTATGTAACAGATTTTTGTTTTTACTAGAGTTTTCATTTATTCACCTTATATAAAATGCTTGGTCTTCCGCCGGTGCTGTAATTTATATCTTCCTTTATGATTTTTTTCTGCACGAGAAAATTCATGTAAGTTCTTACCGTTACAATTGAAATTCCAATTGAATCAGAAATCATGTCCACGGTGTTCCATTCTGTATTTTTATTAAAATATGATTCTATAAGTAAAAGTGTTTTTCTCTGAATTCCTTTAGGAAGAATTTCTTTTTCCAAAATTGAATCCAGCGTATTTTTACTGCCGGCTCCAGCGGCTAAAGCGTTTTCTGGATTTTTCTGAGAGTCTGAATTTGAATTTTCTGAACCGGAATTACTTCGTATGGAATTTGAAATTAAGCTGTCTACACATTTCTGGTCCATAACCGGGTTTTCTTTTAACAGTGATTTTTTTGCAGAAAATTTTTCGAGCGAAACATTAAAGCGGTCAAAATCGAAAGGCTTAATTAAATAATCCAGAACGCCAAGATGGACGGTTTCTTCAATTGTCTGAGTATCATTTGCGGCGGTTACCATAATTACTTCTACGGCAATTTTTAATTCACGGATTTTTTTTAGGGTATCGGTTCCTGTCATAACCGGCATAAAAACATCAAGAAGAACAAGGTCTACAGAATTTTCCTGCAAAAAAGTAATTGCTTCCTGTCCGTTCCTGCAATTCCCTGCTACAACAAAATCAGGATTTTTTGCAACATACTGACTGTTTATCATTGCGACCATCGGGTCGTCTTCTACAACCAAAACCTTGTAACTCATATTACTTTTCTAACCTGACCATAAAACAGGTTCCTCTGCCCTCTTGTGATTCATAAGAAATATGGCCGCCCATACTTTCTACCAGCTGCTTTGTATGGTAAAGCCCGATTCCTCTTCCGGTGCCTTTAGTTGAAAATCCTTTTTCAAAAATTTTGTCACCGATTTCTTTTGGGATTCCTCCGCCGCTGTCTTTTACTGTTATTAAAAGATTTCCCGGTTTTGTATAAACGCCAAAAATCAGTTCCTTTACGTCATCAAAATTATGTTCTTTTAAGTTCATTTCATCAAGTGCATTGTCAATTAAATTTCCGGTAATTGTTACAAGAGCTTCTGAAGGAACGTCTATATCCCTGTTCCTAAAACATATTCCATCCTGCAGAATAAATTTTACATCGCATTCAGAAGCACGCGCAATCTTTCCAACGATCAATGCGGCAAAGGCCGGGTTTTCAATTGAATTCATTACGCTGTGAATTGTCTGTCCCTGAATCATACTTATGCTCTGAATGTACGAAGCCGCCTTCTCATATTCGCCGATTTGAATAAGTCCAAGAATTACGTGGAGCTTATTTGTAAAATCGTGATTGTTTGCACGCATTGAATCTACAAGAATTTTTGTGCCTTCAAAATCTTCAGTAAACAACAAGAATTCTTTTTTGATTTTTTTGGAAATAACAAAACAAATTATAATTTCTATTACAATTGCAAAAAGTGTTACAAAGAAAAACAAAGACAAAATTCTAAGTGAAACTGTTGTCATTGAAGTCTTTAAACAGATTGTCATTATAAAGCCGCAGTATCTTCCATAGTGATCATAAACTGCAGAATAGGTTCTTCGCTGCGGACCAGAAGGTCCAATATCATTTTCTGTATAAAACCTTGTCGTATGAATGGAAAAGTCCGGAATTGTACCATCGTATTTTGAATTAATTAATTCATGATGCGTATGATAAACACGGTTTAAATCTTTATCGACAATAGAAACAATATCTACTTCCGAAAGCTCAGAAACAACATTATCCATATATGAACAGATTTCGTCCTGCGAATATTCCCGTATAAATCCGTAAATCCTTGTAATTAAATCTGAAGTATTCTGAAGATTCTGATTAAAATCGTTTTCCATGGAATTTAAATTTATAAATGCGCCGCCAAAGCTCATTAAAACTGTAATTGAAATAATAAGTATAAGCTGAATTTTCTGAATCTCTTTTCGCAGTGAATTTAAGTTTCCATTTTTTTTAGTTTTCATAAAAGCCTCGTATATAAACTTCCATGCAGCAAAGCGCAGAATATCCCGAATTAATTATAATTTTTATTTAAAAAAAAATCGCCTTTTGAAAGTTAAAAAAATTTTATCTTTAATAATTTGTTAATACTTTCTAAACATTTTCTTTTCTTTCAAAAAATTGTATTTATTTTTCCGAACGCTATAATGCAAGCATAAATTATACGAGGAGATTACTGATGAATTTCGCACATTTATTTGAAGCATCTATGTTGATTTGTTTTGGTTTTTCGTGGCCTTTAAACGTAATAAAGGCTTACAAGGCTCGCACCGCAAAAGGAACAAGCCTTCCATTTATTATCCTTATCATTACAGGATACATTGCCGGAATTACAGCAAAAATTATTAATGGTCAGTTTAATTACGTACTTGCAGTTTATTTTATAAACCTTGCAATCGTAATGATGAATATTTTTATTTACATAAGGAATAAATCTTTGGACAGAAAAGCTGCACTTGCAAATGAATTAAAAGTTTCAAAGATAAATATAAAAGGAATTGAAGTAAAGGAGGATGTTATGACAAATTACACAAACTCATTGGATGAATTAATCAACAGAAAATCTCAGCCTGTTGAAAAGAAAAATGCCGTTATTCTTTTGGGAGGAACAAAAGACATGGATATTCCTGTTGCAAACCTCGCTAAAGATTTCAACTTTAATTTCCCAATTTACAACAAGAGCGAAAAGAATCTTTCAGTTTCTTCTGTTCTGGATTTCTATCTGAGCAAAATTGAAGCTTCTAAACCGGAAGGAATTTTGATTCACCTTGGTGAAAATGATACTTCACTCTTTACAAGCGATCCTTCTAACTTTGACAACTACTATCTGAACTTTATTGAATATATTAAAAATGCTAATAAGAACTGCAGAATTGCTCTTGTTTCTGTTGACAACCAGAATAACGACAAAACATTAAAGCTTATGAACGCACACATAAAAGCAATTGCAGAAGCAGAAAAAGTTTCTTACATCAGTCTTGAAAATGCAAAACTCTGGAATCCTGAAGCAACAAAAGCTGCAAGTGAATTTGCATACAGCATGGGACTCAAAATCAGAAAACCTTTACGCGATGTAGCAGAAATCTTATACAGCTATGCATACAACAATGCAGTAGAAGTTGATCACTCTGCTAACAAAACAGCGTAGTATTAAAAAGCTCAAAAAGAATCACACATACCCCTGGCCGCCGTTTGAATCGACTCTTGAACGGCGGTCTTTTTTTTTTGCCGATTACCATGGATAGTTAGATACACGTCTTTGTTTACAAAAATAAAATTATGACCGATAATTAAATAAATGGAAAAATTTTATTCTGTACTTTTTTTGATTTCCATGCTGATGGCTGGAATATATGTAATTGTATGGCACAAACGCTATAGTGTATATTTTACTTTAATTTTTCTTCTTATTCCCCTTGCAATAAGAGGGTATTTTCTTACCGCAAATGCAATAATAGTCTCTCAGGCAATAGCCGGATTAATACTTAGTTTTAGCAGCGGTTTATTTCTCTTACTTTTTATAATGTTTGCAATTTCTGATTTATGTAATATCCAATCAAAAAAAATAGTGCGTCTATTTTTATTTTTCCTTTCTGCACTAATGTGCCTTCCTATTTTTGCAATAGGAAAAACACAGTTATTTTATAAAAGCATTGAGTTAGTCATTGTTAACGGAACACCTTCCCTCATAAAAGAATACGGAATTTTTCATACACTTTATTATGCTATTATTATTTTCTATCTGCTTGTTACAATAGGAATAATCATTTACAGCCTTATAAAGAAAAACGATGTTTCCGTAAAAAATTTAGTTATCCTTCTTTTATGCCAATCCATAACAGTAATTTTACAATTTTCCAAACGACTGTTAAATTTGAATATTGAACTTACGCCAATAGGTTATCTTGTAAGCGAAGCAATTTTTCTTGTTATAATTCAAAGACTTTCGCTTTATGATATTTCTGAAAACGCCATTGATACAATTGCAAGAGACGGAGTTACCGGCTTTATATCTTTTGATAAAAACTTTACATATATCGCTTCCAACTCTCTGGCAAAAAAAGTATTCCCGGATCTTAAAGAAATTCGAATTGACTCAAAGGCAACTAAAAATGAAAAAATAAATTTGGAATTAGTTTCTCGAATCGAAGATTTCCTTACAGATAATTCAAAAGATCATTTCTTTAAAAAAATTGAAGAAAAAATTTTTCAGATAAATATCAGCTTTCTTTACAGCGGAAAGAAAAAATCAGGTTACTTAATTTACATTACCGATGACACTCAGGACCAGAAATATATTTCGCTGATGAAAAACTTTAATGAAAGACTTCAGTCCGAAGTTTCTCAAAAAACTGAACACATAATTGAAATGCATAATCAGTTTATTATGGGTATGGCAACTATGGTAGAAAGCCGTGATAATTCTACCGGCGGTCACATTAAGAGAACAAGTCAGGGAGTTAAACTTCTTATTGAAGAAATTCTGAAAAAAAATGAATTCAACCTTTCTGAAGAATTCTGTAAAAATATTATTAAAGCCGCACCAATGCATGACCTTGGAAAAATTGCAGTAGACGATGCAATTTTAAGAAAGCCCGGAAGATTTACAGATGAAGAATTTGAAAAGATGAAGCTTCATGCTCCGGAAGGCGCAAAAATTGTCCATGAAATTTTAAAGAACACCGAAGATGAAAACTTCAGGATTCTGGCGGAAAATGTTGCACATTACCATCATGAACGCTGGGATGGAACAGGCTATCCTGAAGGATTAAAAGGTGAACAGATTCCTCTGGAAGCAAGAATTATGGCCATTGCAGATGTATATGATGCGCTTGTAAGCAAGCGCGTTTACAAAGACAGCATGAGCTTTGAAAATGCAGACAAAATAATTATGGAAAGTTTTGGCAGACACTTTGACAAAGCGCTGGAGCCATATTACATTGCAGCCCGTTCTAAGCTGGAAGAATATTATACGAATATTTAATTTATTCGCAAAGCATCAATAAGCCTTCAACTATTGCTTCATGTTCTTTTGGGGCAATTCTTTCATAAAGAGAATCTGGGGTATCGCCTTCAAGTACTGGAACTTTCTTTTGAATTAAAATTTTTCCACCATCACATTCGCTGCTTACAAGATGAATTGTACAGCCGCTTTCTTTTTCGCCACTTGCAAGAACTGCTTCATGAACATGATGTCCCCACATTCCTACTCCGCCGAATTTTGGCAAAAGTGCCGGATGAAGATTTATTATTTTTCCTTCATATTCTTTAAGAATGTCGCCGCATAAAACTGTAAGCCAGCCGGCCTGAACGATTGCCTGAGCCTTATATTCCCTGCAGCACTCAAAAACTGCATTTGAAACGGCAAGCCTCTTTTCATCGCGGGAAGCAGCCTTTGCATTTTCTGCGCCCATAACTGAATATGGACTTGTAATTTTGGAAGGAATTCCAGCCTTTGCCGCACGTTCCAAAGCATAAGCATCTTTATGATCACTAATAACACAGACAATTTCATACGGACAGGAAGCTTCATTAATTTTCTGATAATCAATCAAAGCCTGTAAATTAGTTCCACCACCACTTACCAAAACTGCAGTTCTTAATTTATTACTCATAAAGGTATTATATAGAATTATAGATTTTTCTTCAAATTTGTAGTATCTATAATGTATGACAACCAGGGAAAAAGTACTCAGCATTTTATCTAAATCAAGTGGAAAAACTGTTTCTGGAGAAGAACTTGCAGCCGAATGCGGAGTAAGCCGTGCCGCTATATGGAAGGCTGTAAATGCACTCAGAGCCGACGGCTGCAAAATTGAAGGAACAACTAACGGCGGTTATATTCTCTGCGATTCTGATCTTTTTTCTGAAGAAATCTTTAAGGAAAAATTTATTTCACGCTTTCCTGAATTTTCAGATTGTCATATTGAATGTTTTAAAGAAATTGATTCTACAAATACTTATGCAAAACGTCTCCTTGCTGAATGCGGGAACCTCCGTTCAGCAGACGGAAAACTTACACAGGCGGGAGAAAAATTACATAAGGCAATTTTTATTGCAGAAAAACAGACTGCAGGCCGCGGGCGAATTGGAAGAACCTTTGTTTCGCCGGAAAAAGCAGGAATTTATTTTTCTGTAATTTATGCACCTGAAGGCGGAATAAAAGATCCTGCAAGACTAACTGCGGGAACAGCTGTAGCAGTTTGCCGCGCGTTAAAAAGAATTTTTAAAGCAGAAAAGCTTGAACCAAAAATTAAATGGATTAATGATATTTTTTTGAATGATAAAAAAATCTGCGGAATTGGAACCGAAGGAATTGCAAATTTTGAAAGCGGTCTGATTGAATCGGCGATTATCGGAATTGGAATAAATGTGCGGATTAATAAAGAAATTGCAGGAACTGCACTTGAAAAAATTGCCGGGTCGATTGAAGAAGCAATTATTTCAAAACACAATCCTGAAGATACAAGCTCAGGCATTAATCTGCCCGATTTAAATCGAAGTGAAATTGCCGCAGAAGTTATTGGTGAAGTTTTTTCAATATTAAAAGAAGATTCAAAAAATACACAGGCGCATAAAAAAATAATTCAGGAATACAAGGATTCATCATTTTTAACAGGTAAAAAAATTACGGTTTTCCCGTTGATTGGAGATAAAAAATCAAGTTATAAAGCAACCGTTACAGACATTGATGAAGATGCAGGACTTGTAGTAACACTTTCTGACGGGACAAAAAAAATTCTCCGCTCGGGTGAAGTAAGTTTAAAATCCGGAGAATTTGTCAGCTGATTTTTTTCTGTCTTATGGAAACAGCGCGTGCTGAATTATAAGCCTGCTTCATTCCGACAGAAATAAAAACCGGTATAAGAACGGCAAGCATTCTTAAAGATTTTTTTCCGCCGCGTGCTTTCCATGCTAAAACAGCCTGATTCCAGTTTTTGGAAATTTGCGGAATAAAGCATATAAATAACGAAACAGTCTGTGCAACAGGTGTACAGTCTGCATTTTTTATATGAAAGATTTTTCTGAGCGTAAATTCTATAAGCTCTAGTCCTTCCCTAATTTGCAGCGAAGTTGAAGTTTTAAAAATTATGGAAGCCGACTGCATAACACAAAGTAATTTTAATAAAAGAAAACAGGTTTCTTTTTCCATAGTGAATGAGAATGCAGTACCGGCTGTAAAATGCGAAACAAGACTGCCTGTAATTTTTGCAAAATAAAGAATTGCCGCATAATACAATACTGCACGCAAGTCTGCAAGCTGCTCGCGAATTGTAAAACGCAGCAGAAAACTAACTAACGTTTGTAAGGCTAACAATACAAGCGCAAAAGTAACAGGCAGCCTGAATACGCAAATGCTGGCAACCGGAATAAAAAGAATTTTTATCCAGGCCGGCAATCTATGCATAAATGAGTTTCCAGCTTTATAAGAAAATGCAGAATTCTTCATTACCAGACCAAATCCTCAATCCGTTCATATTTTGCAAGCGGATTCCTTATATTCCATTCTTCAATATTCTGACTAAGACCTTCCTGAGGTTTTCCATCAAAAACTTTTTCTCCGCGAAATAAAACTATAAAACGATCTGCCAGCCCAAGACATTTTTCCAGCTCATGTGTTAATATAATTACTGTTTTTCCTTCGGCCTTTAATTTACGGATAAGCGCATTTACCTGCTTAACTCCGCAGAAATCCAGATTAGCATATGGTTCATCTAAAATAATTATCTGTAAATTCATTGCAAGCATACATGCAATTGCAAGACGTCGCTTTTCTCCGCCGGAAAGAAAGCGTGCCGGAAAATCTGCTTTTTCTGTAAGTCCTGTTTTTTCTAATGCATCTGTTACTGCTGCCTGCACCTGCTCTTTTTTCCATCCAAGATTCTTTGGTCCAAATGCAATATCTTCTGCAGGAGTTTCTCCAAGAATCTGAGTTTCTGCTTCCTGAAAAACAAGTCCTGCCCGCTCAGAAACATAAACTCCATTTTTCATATCTGCTTCAGAAGCTCCGGCACTAAGCCCATTATCTCCGTCCAAAAGACCGGCAATAATAGACATAAGCACACTTTTGCCCGAACCATTTTCGCCGCCGACAACAACACATTCACCTTCAAAAATTTCAAGGGAAACATCGTTCAAGGCTTTTTTAATTCCAGAGGATGTATTAAAAGTTTTAGAAAGATTATTAATTTTTATTTGAGTCTTCATATAAATACTGTGCAAGAACAGGACGAAGTTTTAATGCAACAGGAATTGCAATTACTGCCTTTAAAATGTCGCCCGGAATATATGGAATTACACAGGCCCCCAGAGTAAAAGCAAGTGCTGTTTTATCTGCAGGAACTTTTCCGTTTGCTGTAGCCCAGAAAGAAAATCTGATTATTCCCGGAATATATAAAATTATCATTCCTGCAAAAACCGCAATAGAAATTCTCAGCACATTTTTCCAGGTAATTTTTTTCTGCTGTACAGAAGGCTTTCCTGCAATCAGGCCCGCAATAAATGCTCCAAAAAAATATCCGATTAAAAAGCCGCCGGTTGGGCCAAGCCACACTGCAATTCCGCCGGTTCCGCCGGAATAAACAGGAAGCCCGATAAGTCCCGCAAGCAAAAACAGAGCTGCAGGTGCTCCTCCAAGAATTCCGCCAAGAAGCACGGCACACAAAATACAAAGTCCGTTTTGTAAAACTACAGGAATAACTCCAAGAGGAATTCTTATAAAACAACCGACACAAATAATAGCTGCAAACAAAGCAACAAAAGAAGATTTCAAAGCAAGTTTATTTTTCATAAAAGAGACTATATCAGATAAACAAATTATTGTAAACCGAATTTATAAATTAAGTTTACAATAGTCTGGTTATAAAAAATATTCATGCACAACGAGACAATAAAAAAAACAGGTGCCGCCCCAGAAAGTGATTCATCTGAACTTATCACTTTTTCTGCAGCAACACCTGCTTTTAATTTATACAAGGTTCTATTGCCTTATGCTTCTATCGTAACAATTCGCGCATGAAGGCTCTGCAGCAATGCAGCCGCTTCTTTAAGCTTCTGTGCCGTATTATTCATAGAACTTGTAGATGCCGAGAAGTTTTCAATTCCCGACGAAATCTGTCGTACAGTCGCAACAATCTGATCAAATGCTGTAGACTGCTGATTAATGATTTCCTTAATCTGGTTAGAAGATTCAACCGTAATTTCTGAAGAGCTCTGGATATCATTAAACTTTTCTTTTAACTTTTCAGAAAGCTCAAGACCTTCACGGATTTTTTCAGTTCCAGATTCAGAAGTAATAATAAGGTTATCCGAAGAATGCTGAATTTCTGTAATTTTGTCTTTAATCTGATCAACAGAATTTGTAATTCCAGCTGCAAGACGACGAACTTCGTTTGCAACTATGTGGAAATTCTTTCCGCTGTCGCCCGCACTTGAAGCTTCAAGCTCGGCATTAAAAGCAATAATTCGAGTCTGCTCGGCAATATCATTAATAATTTTTACAATTTCCCAAATGCTTCCGATTTTTTCTCCAAGCTCGCGGATTCCCGAAATTGTAGAAACGTTTGCTTCAGTAATTTCAGTCATTTGATCAAGGTTGGACTGAAGTGTTTCAAAACCTGCATTAACGTTGTTTTCGGTTCCTTCTGCAACAGAAGTTACATCTGCAATTTTATCTACAATATTTCTTGTCTGACGGTCGGTATCTTCCATAGTTGCAAGAATTTCTTTTACACCGGTTGACTGTTCAAGAGAAGTAGAAGCAGTCGACTGAGAAATTTCAGAAAGCTCGCCTGTAGGAATAAGCATTGTCTGTCCAATCTGACGGATGTCTTCAAGAATGGAACGGAACAAAAGTACAATCTGATTTATAAGATGAAGATTATAAGAAACTTCATTTTCAAAATCTGTAGGCGCAAGATTAACCGTAAAAATATCATTTTTAATAATATGCAGCATTGAAGACTGAAGTTTATCGGAAGAAACTAAAATGCTGTTTAAGAATGAATAAACCGAAGCAATTCCAATAACAATATTAATTGCAAGAACAACAGCCAGACGTGAAAGCTGGTTTCCTTTAAGGCCCAACTCTGCGGGAGAAGCCGCAGGTAAGAAGCCGGCAGCCGCAGGAACATTGTTATAGTAATAAACATAAAACAATGCCATGGAAAGAAGAACTCCCCACAAAATTGGGAATGTACAGTAAAAAGTAAAGGTACGCTGGTAAGAAGTTCCAAAGTACTGTTTTTCTTTGAGGATTTTCTGATCAATTCCTTCTTCTACAAGTTCACAGGCATAGCGCGCACAAATTGAACGGCTGTAAGCAAGCGCAAGAAGAGAAGCAAGATATGCACCTAAAAGACAGGCTGCAAGGTTTACTGCATTTACGGCAATATTCATATCGAGTAAAAGCTTGTAGGCAAAGGCAAGAAGAAATGAACAGATTACAAAATAAAGCAGGGCTTCTGTCTGTTTCCTTGCAGGAATTTTATGAAGATTTTTAAATAGCGCCGTACGTTCTTCCAGAGTCATGCCTTCGGTTTTCCATTTTATGATTTTTCTGGAAATTCCGCCCATCAAAAAATGATTTGTGATTCTTGAAAAAACAAACTGTGCAAAAAATATAGAAACAATTACTCCAAGAATCAAAAGGTAGTGCTCCTTAATGCTTAGATTCAAAATAAAAGCAGAGTATGCGAGAATAATCAATCCGCAGGAAATATCAGGCAAAACACTTCTGTTGTACATTTCGTTTTCAAATGAAAGGTTTTTATTCTTAGTCATTATTTCACCTCGCTTTCTGTTTTTTCTTCACTTACGCCATCTGCAACATCTTCAGGCTGAAGCTTTTTTAAGTTATCAGAGACTGTACAAAGATTCTGTGCCGACTCACTGATTTTTTGAGTAGATGTAGAGAAGGATTCTGCCGCCTGAGAAATCTGGCGCAACGTAATAACAATCTGCGCAAATGAAGCTGTCTGCTGTTCAATAATTTTTTTGATGTCTTCAGAAGCATAATCCATAGTTTCTGAAGAAGCCTTAAGCTCTTCAAATCTCTGATTAAGTTCATTTATAATCTGAGTTCCGTTGAAAATCTTGCTGCTTCCATTTTGAGAAGACATAAGAAGCGCATCAGATGAATGCTGAATTTCTGTAAGGCGGTTACGAATTTCGTTTGTTGACTGAATTGTGCTGTTTGTAAGGCGTCGGATTTCGTTTGCAACAAGAGAGAAGTTTTCGCCAACATCGCCGGCGCTTGAAGCTTCGAGTTCAGCATTAAATGCAATAATATTTGTCTGATCAGCAATATCATTAATAATTCTTGCAATATCCGAAATACCGCTGATTTTTTCCGTAAGCTTTTTAATACCTTCTACGGTAATATCATTTGCGGCCTTAATTTCATCAAGCTTCTGCATATTCTGTTTAAGAATATCAAAACCGTCCAGAATATTATCTGTTGTCTTTTTTGCAACGATAGATACTTCACCAATCTTTTCTGCAATATTTTTTGAAAGTGCATCTGTTTCTTCCATTGCAGAAAGAAGCTCTTTAATTCCCGAATTCTGTTCAAGAGAAGTAACAGCCGTTTCGCGCGAAATAACGGAAAGCTCATTGCTGGATTCAATTACGTCCATACTTATCCGCTGACTTTCCTTAAGAATTTTCTGCAGGATGGAAACGATTGTATTAATAAGATAAACGTTGTACATGAATTCATTTGAAAGATCTGTCGGAGCAAATTTTACCTTGTGAAGATTTTCTTTATTCATGCCGCTCAAAAGATCACGCATGTTATTAATTGAGCGCATCATTCGTCTAAAAAGAATTGTTGAAGAAATGTAATAAGCAATTCCGCAGAAAAGGCCAATAATTATAAGCTTTGTAAAAACTAATTTTGTAGAAATATCCGAAGCATAAGCACGCCATGCAAGAACAAAAAAGAACGTTCCGGTTATCAAAATAGGTGCAAAAATATGAAGGATTGTAATTACAGTAGATTTAGTACCAAATGTATGGCGCTTTTCTACTTCTTCTTTTGAAACTCCCTTTGCTACAATTTCCGAAGCATGGCGGGAACATATCTGCTGTGCAACTCCTGTAATTGCATGAACCGAAGCATAGTAAGTTCCAACAAACAGCATTGCAGAAAACAGAATTACGGAATCCAAATTCAGATTTGCAAAGTTTGCAACAAGTGCAGTCCATATTGCGCCAAAACCCAGGAATAAAACAAAGGTTTCTGCACCAATCATGGCAGGCATTCTCATAAGCTGCTTTATGAGTTTTGTCCTTTCTTTTACCGTTGTTTCATAACAATAAAAAGAAGAAAGCTCTTCTGCCGTAGACTGCGTAATAAGCATATTTGTCATAAGGAGAACAAGCGTATGAGCGCCAAAACAAATAAGAATTCCAAGTACAATTGCCGAAATCATATTTTCTACAGGAATATCTCCAATAGCAATACAGCCGGCTACTGTAATAAATTCAAAAACTATATTGGAAAGTCCCAGCCTTCTGAACAGTTCTTTCCCAAGGTCAATGTCTTT